>JAFGTJ010000339.1 GCA_016934195.1 Anaerolineae bacterium
CCTAAGCCTGATGTACACCTCGTCAGGCCAGCACCGGACGGGCGCGGGGTGCTGCGCCGGAGTCTTGCGCTATAATGGCGGACGTTACGAATTTTCGCTGAGTGGTTGAGGGGTCGGTATGCGTATTCCCACCTGGTTTGTGATGCTCTGGGTTATTGGAATCGGCGTGGTGGCAATTGGGGCAGCGCTGGTCACGTATGGGTTTGTGCGCGCCCGCGCCGGGGAACTCGACGAACTGCTGGCCCTGCCCGATCCGCCGCAGATCGGCCACCCGCTGTCCATTGACGGCGGCGAACCGGCTACCGATCCGACCGCTGCCGTTGTTTCGGCCATTCCGACCGATCTCCCCACGCCCACCGCCGACTCTGCGCTACAACAGGAAGACGCCACGCTGCCGCCGCCGACAACCGCCGCGACGGATTCCGGCGCGCCTACTGAAGTCGCGGTCGCGCCAGAAAATGCCGCGCCAGAAAATACAGAAAATGGCGACGTTCCCGCCGCGTGGGACGATCCGCGCCGCGTGTCGGTGCTGCTGCTGGGCATCGACCAGCGCAAAGGCGAAACCGGTCCCTTCCTGACCGATACGATTATCCTGCTATCGATGGACCCACTAACCCAGACCGCCGCGATCCTGTCGATCCCGCGTGACCTGTGGGTCGAGATGCCGGGCCTTAACTATACGGCGCGCATCAACTCGGCCAACCGGCTCGGTGACGAGATCAATTACCCCGGCGGGGGTGGTCCGGTCTACGCGATGAAAGTGGTCGAGCAGGTGCTTGGCCTGAACAAGATCGATTACTTCGTGCTGATTAACTTCGAGGTCTTCACCACCCTGGTCGATGCCATCGGCCCGATTGAGGTCTGCCCCAACGAGACAATCCACGACGAACAATACCCGGACGGCAGTTACGGGTATACCACCGTGCATTTTGATCCCGGCTGCCAGGATTTGGGAGCCGAACGGCTGCTGCAATACGCGCGCGTGCGCCACAACGACAGCGATATCAAGCGCTCCGAACGCCAACAGGAAGTGATCCTGGCCGTGCGGGACGTGGTCCTGAGCGCGGGCGGGGTGCTGGACCTGCTGCCCCAGGCCGTGACGCTGTGGGAATCGGTGCAGGACAATATCCACACCAACCTGACCTTTGAGGAAATGATAAGTCTGGCGCGCGCCGCGCAGAACATCCCCCGCGACAATATCCGCCAGGGCCAGATCACGTTTGCCGAGGTGGAGATCAGCCAGTCGCCGGACGGTGACGATGTGCTGGTGCCCATCGGGACCGATATCCGGCTGCTGGTCGAGGACCTGTTCCGCCCGGCGGGAGAACCGTCGCGGCGGGAGTAGCGATACCTTGATGCGGCTCCCGGCATAGGCAAAAATGGTCCATTTCGGGAGCCGCATCACCGGTAGTCTTTACCCGCCATCACGCCGTTTCAGCGATACCAGCATGGGCGCAGCATCCGTCACCGCGTCGTACCAGTACGCGCCGGGAAAATCTGCCGCAACCTCTTTTTTCTTGCCGCTCCACGCCTCAATGTCCACGCGAATCACGGCGGTACGCCTGACTTCGCTCTCAACTGGCGGGCGGTAATTTTCGCCGGGCGTCAGGTGCGGCGCGTATTTGTCCAGCAGCAGTTGTAACCCGTGTATGGCTTCCGCCTGATCGCTGAGAATGCGCGCCGCACCGAATACCATCACGCTCGCAAATTCCACACTGAATTCCAGCGATTCCGCCGCCGGGAGCAGCCGTCCCATTTCCATCACACTGAAACAGACCCGCGCGCCGGAGTTTTCGCCGGTTCCGGCCTGAATAATGCCCGGCGTGCGGCCCTGTTTAGCGGTATGCAGGTACAGGCAGTGCGCGGTCTCGTCGTAGACAAACAGGTTGTTATTGATAAACGGGGATTCGCCATCCACCAGCGCCAGGACACCAACCGGCGCGCGCCGCAAAAAATCACGCAGCCAAACCACGTCCTCGACGGCGCGATCTGCGCGGCGCGGCGTGATAAACGGGGTCGAATCAGGGGGAATGTGGGACATAACAGCACCTCGGTTGTAGCTGAAGACAGGGTTCTTGGATTACCGGGCGAAAAAGGACGTTTGCAAAAACCGCAGCCCGGCCAATATCTGGTTGACCCGGCTCTCGGTCAATGACCCGATGTAGCCGCCCAACTGTGTTTTTTCGACGGTGGATAGTTTCGACGTCTCTACCACGCTCTGCCGGGGCAAATTACCCTCACCGATATCGAGCAGCACGTTACCCGGTATACTGACACGCTTGAGATTGGAGGTCAGCGCGCACGCGATGACGGTCGTGACGCGGCTGTGATTAAACAGGTTATCCTGAATCACGACATGAGGGTGCGAAAAACCCGGCCCCGACCCGTCCGGCGCTGGAAGCTGCACCCAGTAGATATCGCCCTGATTGATGACCCGCTGTTCGCTCATGTAGCTGTGCCTCCCGGTTGATTCCGAGCCTTACGATATCGTTGGCGAACTTATCACCGCCGGGTTGAGGTAGGGGCGCGGCAAGCAGCGCCCTGTTTTTTGCCGGAGGGCGCGGCAAGCAGCGCCCCTACATGCACGATTCACCAACGATAGCTCTCACGCCAGGAACAGAATCGCCGTGCCGATCACCGCCAATACGGTGCCCATGACGGCCCGCCGCGTGATCCGTTCGTGGAACCACACGCGGTCCACGACCAGCAGGACCACAGGCGTCAGGCTCATCAGCGTGGACGCGATACCGACCGGCGCGTTTTGCACCGCGATCAGCGAGAGGGTCACGCCGATGAACGGCCCAACCACCGCCCCGATCAGGATGAAGCGGATCGCCATTGGATTGGCGCGCAGCGTCCGCACGGTGGGACGCGCGCTGCCTTGCAGAATCGTAAAACCCCAGATGACCAGCGTAGACACGACCAGCCGCATCAGGTTTCCCGACAGCGCCGGGAAGTCGTCGGATAATCCCTGTTTGGACGCGATCAGGCCGCCCGCCTGCCCCAGCGCGCCGCCCAGTCCAAACAGCACGCCGATCAGGTAAGCGCGCCGTCCCGCCCTGGCCGATTCTTCGGATACTTCCCCGGATGCGTCCCCGGACAACTGCGAATCGCCGTTATGCTGCTGATCACCGTTATGCTGCCGGTCCACAATGACCCACATCACGCCGCCAATCGCCAGCAGAATCCCGACGATTTCTACTGCCGCTAACGTTTCGTCCAGCAGCACCCACGCCATGATCGCGCCCATCACCGGGTTAAGGGCCATCAGCAGCATCGACAGCCGGGGACCGATCATCACGAAGGCTTGAAATAACAGGGCATCGCCGATCACGAATCCGATCAGGCCGGAGAGCGCAAACCAACCCCACCGCGCCGGACTCGCGTCCACCGGGAGTATCTGCCCTTGCGTGACCCAGTGCATCAGGCTGACCATGATCAGGGCCAGCACCAGCCGCGTCCGGTTCACGATAGGCGAACCGACCAGCCGCCCGGAGAGGGTAAAAAAAATGGAGGTAAAAGACCAACAAAACGAGGTTGCCAGTCCAGCGAGTTCACCGATCACAGAATTACGCGCCTCTGCTGTACAGCATGTGCCCGTACCGGATACAAACAACCGGGCCAGTATACAGCACGCGCGCGGATCACTCCACCCAGATTTCGATGTGCTCGCCGCTTTCCATGTCTTCCACGTCGAAAATTTTGCCGCTGGTTCCGCTTTGGATGGCTTCCATGATCTCGCCGGAATCCATATCCACGTTGGCCGGGGTGAAACGCGCGCCGAGCTTGATCCCGACATTGACCAGGCTCATCGGGATATTGACGTGTACTTTGGTCTTCTGGGAGTGGGTGTCGGTGATACGCACACGCAGCACACGCGGATCGCGGGTTGGCGGCGGCGGCGTGGCAGGTTTGCTGCGGTTGAGCGCTTCGAGCAGGCTGGCCCCCTCTTCGGCGCTGACTTTACCCTCCCGGATCATTTCCAGGATACGCATTCGTTCTTCGGCGGTGGTCATGGATGTTTGCTCCTCAGTGATCGGTGATTGTTTAGTTAGCCTCACCCCCCGGCCCCCTCTCCACGTTATGGAGAGGGGGAAAACGGTACGACCACTCCCCCTTTCTCCACTTGTGGGGAAAGGGGGCTGGGGGGATAGGGGCTAACTCAAAACTCCAAACGCATATGCACCAGCGTCCGCTCCGGGCGGAAATAGTGCTGCTCAAAGGCGGCTGACGCGGCCCAATCGTCCGCCGGGTGCTCAGTTACGAGCGGGTGACGGCGCGCACCCCACCGGTAAACCAGGGCATTGACCAGCGCTGGCTCGATCTGCCCCTGGCGATCAGGGCGGACCAGCAGGTCAAATACCGTCGTCAGGCCCCCGGCCCGGCGCTCGATACGCAGAGCGGCGGCGGGTTCACCCTGATCCGGCCCCGGCACGATCCAGTAACCCGTTTGCTGGCCGCCGAGCAACTGCCCCAACCCGCCGCCCCATACCGGACGCAGATCGCGCTGCCGGGTGGGACGCAGCCAACCCATACCGCCCCGGTCGTTGGGCCGGACCTGTTCCGCCAGCGCAACCAACCCGGCGCGATCCCGCCATGTGACCGGCTGCAAGCGGAGCGATTCCGGTTCCGGCTGGCGGTAATGGGCCGCGCGTCGCCAGCGGGTAAACGTTCGCAGCTCGCGGAAACCCAGGTCCTCGTACAACGCCCGCGCCGCGCCGTTATCGGCCTCGACTTGCAGCACCGCAAACCGTCCGTTTTGGGCGGTCCAATCCAGGGCAGCGCGCATCAACTGCCGCGCGATCCCCTGCCGCCGGTAGGCCGGGTAGACGGCGACGTTGGCAATGATCCAGCCGCGCCCGCCGCCCGTTGGGGTGGTAGACACATTGCCCACCACCTGGCCCGACTCAACCCAGACGAAACCGCCCAACGGCGGGATCGCCCGGCTCAGCCGCCCTACCAGCCACCCCAACGGGCCAATCCGGTGTAACAGGCGCATTTCCTGGATCGCCGCCCGGCCCCTGGCATCCAGGGTCGCGGCAAAACACGTTTCGATCAGGTCGGCCACGTCGCCCAGATCGCGCCGCGCATTGAAGGGACGCAGCCCGCTAAAGGACCGTTGGGCCGGTACGACTCGCGCTGCGGCCATACGCGCCTACTTCTGTTTCCGCTGCTGAGACTGGGACTGGGACTCGTCCAGCGCGGATAACAAACGCTCGGCTTCCTCGATGGAGATTTTGTTCTCCTGCACCATCTGCAAGATCATCAGGCGTTCCTGCTCGGTGACGGGTTCGACCGGCTGGACCGGGCGGCTGACGCTGGCGCGGGTACCGGCAGCGCGGCGTTTGTTCTTGCTCTGCTGCCGTTCCAACGAACGCCGCACCCGTTCGGCGGTACGTTCGGCCTGACGCTGGGCGCGCTCGGCGAACTTTTCCGCTTGCGAGGCAAATTGCAGCGCCTTGACCTGGATTCGTTCGTCCAGGCCCTCCAGATGCTTTGATAACTGTTCTTCCAATGAGGACAACCGGGTTTCCAACTCTTCCTCGATCTGGACGCCCAGGTTAATCATGTATTCTTCTCCCTCGCCCACCAACCGCAGCGAATCGGCGGCGTTGATGTGAACGGTCGGGCCGCCCTCGCCCAGCGTGATAGTCTGGGTGCCCTCATCCTCGTTCACTTCCACCTCGGCGGGCACGTCCACCCGGATATTCGTACCGGCGGGCAGGACAAACCGGGCGTTGGTATCGGGCTGGATGCGGCACAGGATATCGCTGCCTGCGCTAAAACGATACTGCATATCGGCCTGAAAGTCGATGCTCAGCACCAGGTCGGACCCGATGTTTTCGACCACGCAGCCGCCTTCGATATTGCGCAGGTAGAGGTCCGAGCCAACCGACGCGACCCACACGCCGCCGTTGATCTCGCGGATCGTGGCGTCCGAGCCGACCCGTTCCACCGATACATCACCATCGGCCCACTTGAGCCGCAGATCGCTGCCCACCGTCTTGACCTGGATGGCTTTCACGTTGCGCACGGTCAGGTCGCCGCCGACGGCCTGGATATCGACCCGGCTGTCCAGGTCGAGCACTTTGGCATCGCCACCAACGGTCCCCACGCTCACGGTAACGTGGGTGGGCACCGTCACGCGGCAGTCACCGCCGCTGTTGATGACATACGGCTGGTCCTCAGCGATCTGTTCCACCTGGGGATCGTCACCCTCGACGATCAGCCGGTCGCCTTCGCGTCCCTTCAGGCGCAGGTCGCCGCCCACCGTCTGGATCACGACCGGGACGTATACATTATCATATTCTAGCCGGGCCATGTTATTACCTCAATCTTGCTATCAGTCAATGAAAATATGAACGTGCTCGTTGTCTTCCACGTCCTCGACTTCGACCAGCGTGCCGGTGATGTCCGGGTCTTCCAGCGCTTGAATCACATCCTGCATCACGCCGCCGTCCAGTTCATCGGTGAAACGCGCGCCGACTTTCAGGCCAAAATTCACCAATCCCATCGGGACATTGACACGCACCCGGTTTTGCCCGGTTTCCAGGTTGCTGACGTGAATGCGCAGCCAGCGCCGACCGGAATTACGGGACTTGGGGAGGACCGGGCGCGGCGCGGGGCGTGGGTCAGGACGGGACGCGGCGCGTTCGGCCTGGGGTTGAGGCTCCGGCTGAGGCGCAGAAACCGCCTTGAGCAGCCGTTCCGCCTCGTCAATGTCGATACTGCCGCTGGCGAGCAGGTTCAAAATCTCTTCACGGGTGGACATCGCGTTTTCTCCTCGTGCAGTACACAGTAATTGGTCGTTGGTTGTTAGTTGTTAGTTATTGGTTGTTGGTTTCGGGTTGTGCTACTCAGCCGCCCCAGAGCCAGAAACTCATAACCAATGACTCATAACCAATAACTCCCTTAGGGCATCTCGCCCCGCAGCAGTTCAATCGCCTGTTCAGACGTGATCCGGCCCGACGCCAGATCGTCCAACACGGCGCGGCGTTTTTCGGGCGACAGGGCGCTGTCATCCTCGTCCGCGCCGGGCAGTTCGTAGCCCATCGCGGTGATGACTTCGTTCAAGCGGCTGCGCACCGTCGGATAGGACACCTGAAGCTCTTGCTCTACATGCTTGATCTTACCTTCGCAGCGAATGAAAACCTCCACGAATTCCAGTTGTTCGGGCGAGAGCACCGCCAGCCGTCCCAACGAAAACCGCCCTTCGACCGTGACGTCGCAGTCCGGGCAGTGCAGCCGCGTGATCACCATGCCTTCGCCACAGACCGGGCACCGTCCCGGAACCGGATATATAGGATACATTGACAATTCCTTTGCAAAACTTCTCAAGTTCCTTGCAAAAAATCCGAAAACAGCCTGTTTGATCTACATACTAACAAGAAGACTTCAAAAAGTCAACAAAAAACCTTATGAAAATCAATATTCAGCTTGATATTTTTAAAAATGCATCAAATGATGCGGGTAAAAGCAGGTCCAATCCGGGGAATAATTTTACGTTTTTCGTTCATTGTTATGTTAATATAAACGAAACGTAAAATTAACCAGGACCTGGGTACTATCCAGGTTGCCTGGTGATATACGATAAGCTAGAAGATGCTACGTTTACCCTGCGCAGGTTCGATGCTGATTCTGCGGAGCAGGAAGTCGTGGTATAATACACTCACAGGAAAGGAGGGTGCTATTGATGGCAATATGGCAATATATGTTGGCTCGCCTCAGACTGCTTGATCTGAAGGAGCGCGGGCAGGGTCTGGTTGAATACGCGCTGATCCTGGTGTTTGTCGCGGTGGTGACGATTGCGATTCTCACCGTACTGAGTCCCGGCATTAGCGAAATCTATCAGAACATCGTCGATCATCTCTAGCCAGTTTTCATCATCTATCATCACCCGTTTTGATCAAGACCTCGTGATATGCGAGGTCTTTATTTTTGGACGACAGGTGCCTTATAATCTAGACGGTTGGTTTCATACTCCAGGTATAATGGACATGACAGATTCCGGGTTTATCTTCATCAGTTATGCGCGGCGTGACGGCAGTGAATACGCCTTCCGGTTCCACACGCAGCTTGCACAGTACGGCTTCGACTCGTGGCTGGATCAACGCGGGATCGATGAAACGCAGGATTTCACCGCCGAGATCGAAAAAGCAATCGAGGCGTCCTCTTACGTTGTCACCTGCATTACGCCCGATGTCCGGCGCGATACCAGTTTTGTCCGGCGCGAGATCGGCTATGCCCAGATCGTGCAGAAACCGATCATCGTGGCCCGGTTCGCCAATGTCCCCCCACCGATCTCGGTGGTCAACCATACCTGGCTGGATTTCTTTCCCGACTGGGATGGCCCGTTCAAACGGTTATGCGACCTGCTCCGAGACACGGCGGGCAGTCCTGCGCCACCACCGGCCAGCAGCCAGCCCGATCCGTATCAAACCTACCTGGAAGCGCTGTACAAGGATGTGGTGCGCTACCTGGACCGGACCGTATTTTCGGTGCTGCCCCGCCAGGGCCAGATGCCGCTGATCCCACTGCATTCCCAGGCCGCACCCGACGCCGTGATCACACCGGATGAAATGCAGGTGCAGGCGATGCCGCTGGCGTTTTTTGACATGGCGGGCATTGAGGACCGGCCCACGACCTACCACAGCGTACACGATGCTTTTGACGAAAACGCGCACCGTCTTTTGCTGCTGGGCGCGCCCGGTTCCGGCAAGACGACAACCCTGATGGCCTTCGCGCGCGACATGGTGGCCCGGCGGCTGGCCGATCCGACCCACCTGCTGCCGGTGCTCGCGCCGATTGCGCTGTGGGACTCCGACCGCCATCCCACCCTGGCCGATTGGCTGGTCCAGGCGATTCCCCCGTTGAAGGATGATATCGCCGCGATCCTGGCCCAGGGCCGCGCCCTGCTGCTGCTGGACGGGCTGGACGAATTGGGCGACGAACGCGAGGACTCCAAAACCAAAGAACTGTACGATCCCCGGCTGCGATTCCTGCACGCGCTGCCCACCAACAACCAGGTATTGATCACCTGCCGCCGCGCCGATTATTACAGCATCCCCGAAAAAGCGCGGCTGACCGGCGCGATCACGCTGCAACCGCTGGACGACGCGCAGCTTAAAAACTACCTGCACGATATCCCGGACCTGTGGGCGGCGCTGCAAGCTGATGATCAACTGCGCGAGATGGCGCGCACGCCGCTGTTATTGAGCCTGTTTGCCTATGCTTTTTCAGGATTGGGGGACGAAGCGCGGCAGTTAATCGCCATCGATCAGGGCGATATCCGCGACAAGGTGTTTGAAACCTACGTGTCGCGCCGCTATACCCACGAGCAGCGCAAACCGCAGGCCCACATCGCCTTCAGCCTGGACGACCTCTACCAGCGGTTGGGGGCCGCCGGGATGCGCAACGCCTCGGATCGAAAACTGCCGCAAAACGTGTTTTCGGTCGAAGATTTTAATGAGGGTCCCGATCCCGGCGCGCTGGTGGAACTGGCCGTTCGCTTGAATATCCTGGTGCCGCTGGCTCCCGGCACCCGCTACCGCTTCGTGCATCTGCTGCTGCGCGATTATTTCACGTTTCTGTACGCCGTGCCGCGCCTGACCGATCCCGATTGGGGCGTGATCACGTCGGCGGCGCAGGCCCTTTCCGCAACCGGGGATCGCCGCACCATCGAGCCGCTGCTGGCCGCTTTCGCCAGCGGCAATACCTACGTCCGCAGCACGATTGCCCAGGTGCTCGGCAAATTTAAGGCTGAAGAAGCGATCCCGGCCCTGATCGATGGGCTGCTGTCCACCAAAGACCATATCACCACCAAGCGCAGCATCGCGCGGGCGCTGGTGAACATCGGTTCCCCGGCCCTGGAACCGCTGATCGGGGTGCTGCACGGTCCCAGCGCGGCGGGCCAGATCGAAGCCGCTTACGCGCTGGGGCAGATGGGCGCGATTGACCCGCTGGCCGCTGCGGTAGAAAGCGGCAGTCCCGACCTGCGCGGGGCGGCGGTTCACGGTCTGAGCGAAGCCTCAGGCCCGCGAGTGCTCAACTTGCTGTTGACGCTGGTACAGGATGAGGATACGCGCGTCCGGCATAACGCGGTCCGGGGATTGGATCGTCTGGCCGATCCCCGGTCCGTGCCAGCCCTGATCCGGTTGTTAGAAGACGAAACGGTTTACCTATCCCATGCCCTGATTCGCATTCTTTACGCGAGCCGGTACGCGCTCAACCAGCGCATTTGCGACATTGCCGCCGACGCCCTGGCACGGATCGGCACGCCGGAGGCGCTGGCCGCCGTCGAGTCGTGGCGGCGCAAGCAGGATAAAAAATCCTGACGAGGTTCGTAGGGGCAATTCATGACCTACCCAATACGTGTCAAGATAAGCCGAGATCATGTAGACACATTGGGTCTGGAGCGAAAAACGGCCTCATCCCCCGCCCCCCTCTCCATTTTGAATGGAGAGGGGGAGAAGCGCCCCGGCGAGCCAATTCCTCCTCTCCAACCTGGTTGGGGAGGGCGCTAGGGGGTGGGGTAAACCGGCGAATTGTTCCCGCGTAATCCCTTAAGTTGACGCATATTGGGCAATTCATGAATTGCCCCTACGATAACGGGGCGCACTGTCAGACGCCCCTACCAAAATTACGCCCCGGTTACGGTAATGATATGCTGGCGGCACCAGACCAGCGCCGCGTCCAGGTCTTCGAGCGATTGCCCCGCGAAATGGTCCAGCACCGGAGCCAGCAGCGCCAGGACCGGCGGCTCGGCCTTCGCGTCGGTTTCCAGCCAGGATCGCCGCGCATGGGCGGGCCGGATCAGCACTTGAGCGCACGCCTGCTCGAATAACTGCACCATCCAGCGGTAGCCCCACAGCAGCACGCGGCCCCCCGGCGCGAGGTGCCGCCGCGCCTGGTCGCGCAGCCGGTTGATCGCGGGCAGATAGATCGGGTCCATCGCGGGCCAGGTGTCCAGAAATACGGTGTCATAGCGCGTCGTGACCGGCCCGGCCAGCATGATCTCGATATCGGCGGTTTGCACGTTCAGCGGCTCGGATATCAGATCGGCCAGCGCCACGCTGAGCGTCGGCTCCACGATCTCGCGGATCGCGGGACTGTGCTCGATCACGGTGCAGCGCGTCATCGCGCCCACCGCCGCCGCGTACTGGGGATACAGGCCCAATCCCAATCCCCCCACCAGCACATGCCCGTGTGAGGCGCTGCCGTTGTTGAACATCATGATGTGTTCCTGGGGCGTATTGGACATCCACAGCCGCCCCTCTGGATCGTACAGGAAACGGCAGTCGAACGGCTGAGAGAGGCGGTAAGGCCGGTCGAATATCATCGCCTCGTGTAAAAAGCGCCGTTCCACGCGGAAGCCGCCCGGATGCTCGCCCGGCGGGATCAGGGCGACCGGGATCGCCTGCCAGTTCACGGCCCACATTGCATCGTCAAACATGGGATCGAAGCCCGGTATCTCGATCATGCCTGATGCTCGTCCTGGTCCTGTGTCTCGTCTGACTCGTCCATCTCTTCCAGCGCGGCCTGAATCCGCTGGACGAACGCCTGCCCGGTGCGCGCGTCGGCATGGATCGTGGGGTCTTCGTGGCCGATCAGCGTATTGTAGGCATCCCGCAGCAAGGCGGCGCTTTGCGCCCAGCCGTGATGACGCGCCACCCAACGCCGCCCCGCCTGCCCGATCATCTGGCCGCGCGCCGGATTCGCCAGCAGCTCGACCACCCCGTCCGCGAAGGCTTGCGGCGAGTCGCGCAGCAGCATATGTTCGCCGTCTACCGCGTCCAACCCCTCCGCGCCAACCGTCGTGCTGACGACCGGGCAGCCGCACGCGAGCGCCTCCATCAGTTTAAAGCGCGTGCCGCTGCCGCTGCGCAGCGGGCATATAAACACCGCGCTGCCCTGCAAATACGGGCGCGTATCGTCCACCAATCCGGCCACCTCGACCGGCACGTCGGGATCATCATGCAGCGCCCTGATCGCGGGCGGGGCGTCCTTGCCCAGCAGCAGCAGCCGGAAATCGGGCCGTTTTGGGCGGATCAGCGGTAAAATCTCGCTGGCGAAATACAACACGGCGTCGGTATTGGGAAAATACTTGTAATCGCCCATGTAGATCGCGGTGTGGGAATCGCGGGGGACCGTTTCGTCGATGTGAAAATAGTCCACGTCCACCCCGTTAGGAGCCAGCGTAAGCTGCACGCCGGGCGTTGCCTTTTTGATGGTGGTCGCGTCGATGGCCGACATCACGCCCACAACGGTGACTTCGCTCCAGGCGCGCGGTTCCCACAGGCGCATTTTGAGCGCTTCGAGCGCGATACCGGGGCGCGTGTACCAGGGTTGGGCAACCTGGGCGTGCCGCCGCCATGCCACGTACTCAATCGCCGGTTCGGACAGCAGCACCGGGGTATCCAGGTGGCGCGGCAGATTCGACAGCATATAAAACGACTCGACGTGGACCAGCCCAACCGAGCGTTCTTGCAGCAGTCCCGCGACGGCGCGCTGCATCTCCGGGGTGCGGTACAGCCGCATCGTGACCGGGCGCGGCGACGTGAACGACAGCCACGCGGCGCGCAGCGTGCCGGGACTGGGCGCGCGATCCACAACGACCAGTTCGCACAACTCGCGCAGCGGCGACAGGTCGAAGACCTGTTCCTCCGGGCGGCCAAAACACACCAGCGTGATCCGGTAATCGTCGCGCAGGTGCCTGATCAGGTTATACGTCCGGCTGCGCCCGCCGCTGTTGGGCGGGTACGGCAGGTAGGGAGTCAGCATCAAGACGTGTGGTTTCATAGGAAGCCCCTTGTGATAAAACGGGTATGTTCGGGTTGAGGGGCAAAAAACAATTTACCACAGAGGCACAGAGGGCACGGAGATTTTTTTACTCCCTCTGTGATCTCCGTGTCTCTGTGGTGAAAAAATCGCCCCGAAATCCGAACGCACCTTCGCTAAAACTGGCTTTAGGCCAATTTGCCAAGCTGATGTAAACTTAAACCGGAAATGTTCCAAGAGCAACTTTAACACATGGATGCACTACATAGACGCTATGCAAGGACGCCTTTATGATTCGTCGTGAGGAACCGGGCGAGGTCTGGTTGATTCACCAGGCCGCCCATGCTTACATTGCCGGGCAGATCGCGGATCACTGGACCGACGCGCAGCAACTGCCGCTCCGTGAGGAACTCTTGCTCGCGGCCTACGGTCATGATGCCGGGTGGGCCGCTGCCGAGCAGCAACCGCGTATCAACATACAGGGCAAACCGCGCACCTTTACCGAAATGGACCTGGACGAACATTTCACGATCTGGGAAAACAGCATCCAGGCCATGTATGCTCAGAATCGTTACGCGGGTCTGCTGACCAGCCTGCACTGCACGGCCCTGTACGACCAGCGGTTTCGCTTCCTGGGCGACCCGCCGGGCGCGCGCCGCCGCATCCAGACCTTCATTGCCGAACGCCGCGCCTGGGAAAAAGCCCTGATCGCCGCGCTGACCGATCACCCACGTTACAACGTGGCGGTGCAAAATGGGTCGCTGGCCGATAACCTGCGACTGCTCCAGGTCTGGGATTACCTGTCGCTGCTGCTGTGTATGAGCCACGTCCACGAGCAGGTGGTAGACGATGTGCCCACCCCGAACGTCGCGCGCGGCGCGATCAACGTCGCGGCGAACGGTCCACGCAGCATGACGCTGACTCCCTACCCGTTGGACCAGCCGCTCACCTGCTGGATCGATGCGCGGCAGGTGCTCGGCAGTCCGTTCGAGACGGATACGAAGCTCCGGCAGGCATTGGACGGCGTGCCGTACAAGCCGCTGGTATTTGAAATCGGCCCGCTCTAAATTCGCTTTGAGCCTGCTTTAATTTCGGGTGGAGGTATAAGACGTGATCGGCAAAACCAATCTCAAGGTGCTCGTTCTGGAAACCGATTTTTACGCGCGCCAGGCTATCAACAGTTACCTGGCCTGGGACCGGCGAACGCGCGTGGTCCACCTGGCCGAAACGCTGGAATCGGTGCGGGAATACATGGCGAAGTCGCCGCGCACCGAGTGGCCGGACGTGGTGCTGCTGGACGCGCTGGCCGCCGATTCGCCGGAGGAACTGGCAAAACTGGTGCGGCTGCTGGAAGATACGATCCCCAACGTGATGACGCTGGTGCTGGATCGCCGCCTGAACCTGGACACCGTGCGCGCAGTCGAACAGGCCAGGGCCAACGGCTATCTGCTGCGCGATGAGATGCGGATTCGTATTGCCTGGGCGATCTGTTGGGCGGTGGAACACGACTTCGTGGTAACGAAAAGCGTCAAGGACGCGCTGGAAGGCGAGTTCGAGGGGCGGTTGTTCCGTGCCGACGTGATCCCGCCGCGCCGCGTGTTCCCGGAACTGACCGACCGGGTGCGGCAGGCGTTACATTTATGCGTGGTCGAGGGCATGTCCGCCGATCTTGCCGCCGATGAAATGGGCATCAGCGCGCACACCGTCCGCAGTTACGTCAAGGAAGGCTACCGGATTCTGGAAGCCTACGACGATACGGTCTTCCCGCCGGACTACAGCCCCCAGGAGCGCGCGTTCATGCGCCTGACGATGCTGGTCCGCGATGAAGAAGAGGAAGACAAAAACGGCGGGGAGGAATAGCCGGTCAGTCCTTCCCCGGCGCGGTTTCCTCACCCGCCGCGATCCGGGCGCGCAGCGCGGCGATGGTATCTTCCAGGTCTTCCAGGCGAATTACCGTCACGGCAGGCACGGAATGTTTGGGCAGGCTGGCGACCAGTTCGGCGTGTTCGCGTTCTAACACGGCCAGTTGCGCGGGTAATGGTGCGGGTAACTGTGCGGCATCGCCCGGTGTGTGATCCGGCATAACGTCCCCCTTACGGCTCGATCTCGTGGCGCACGACGGCCCCGTGCGGGCACGCCGTCACGCAGACGCGGCAGCCCCAACAGCGGCTCATATCCAGAAATGGCGGATCGTCCCGGTCAATCACGCGGATCGCCTTGCCCCGGCAGGCTTGCCGGGCCAGGCATATCTCGCACACCCGGCAGCGGGTATCATCAATGGCGAGTAGAACGTTGGTACGCGCCGTGCCGTTGGTCATGGGGGAGTTGGCCTTTTAATGGGGGCGCTGCTTGCTGCGCCCGTAGAAATTGTTTAGAGGTTAGATGCAAAACCGGGCCGGATGGATGCATGGTAAAATAGATGTGCCGGGTTATTCAAGGTGACACAGCATGGCCGTTCAGATCACGCGGACCACAGTCGAAGAATTTGATCAATTCGTAAACCTGCCCGAAAACGCCGACAGGTTGTATGAATTTATTGGCGGGGAGATTGTCGAAGTGCCCTCAAATCCGTATTCGTCCCAGATCGCCGCGCGCGTGCTGGTGGAACTGGGAATCTTTCTGAAAGGCAAGGACCTCGGCCACCTGACCGGCGAAGCGGGCGGCTACATGGTATCCGGTGAACGTTACGCGCCGGACGTGGCGTTTCTTCGCAAGGCGCGCCAGCCGGAACTGGTCAAAACCGGTTATAACCCTACCTCGCCGGATTTGGCGGTCGAAGTCGTTTCACCAACCGATACCGGGCGGAAATTGTCCATCAAGATCAGCAACTATCTGGCAGCGGGCGTGACGGTGTGGGTGATCTATCCTGAAGACCGGGAAATTGTGGTGCATCGTCCCGGCGAAGCAGCGCGCATCCTCACGGCAGATGATATGCTCGACGGCGGTGACGTGCTGCCCGGTTTTGAAGTGACCGTGAGTGACATTCTCCCTGTGAGCGATTAAGTTCCCGCCAACAGCCGCGCCACCGCCTCCCGCGACGGCAACCCGCGCGCCCCGGCCTGCCCGATCTTCAGCGCGGCGACCGCATTCCCCCACCGCGCGCACTCGACCGGATCACGGCCCGCCAGCCGCGCCGCGATAAATCCCCCGTTGAACGCATCACCGGCCCCCAACGTATCCACGATGGCCGGAATCTCGAAGGCCGGAACCCATTCTGAATACCCTGATCCGGCCACCAGCGCGCCGCGTCCGCCGTGCCGCGCCACTACGATCCGCCGATCATGCGAGATCGCCTGAGCCGCCATTTCGATGTTTTCCACGCCCGCCAGCGGTACGATCTCCTCAGCGGCGTGACCGAACACCACATCAGCCAGCCGGATCGCGCGTTTTATCGTGGCGCGGAACTCATCGGCCCACCCCCACACTTCCAGCCGCAAATTGAGGTCCAGCGATACCGGGACTCCGGCCTCATGCGCGATCAGCATGGCGTGCAAGGCCGCTTCGCGCACCGGGGAACCGCGCAGCACCATCCCGGAGGTGTGCAGCCAGTCCGCGCCCGCGATCCGGGCCGGATCGAGATCGTCCACGCGCAGACTGATATGGGCGCTGCCGGTGGGCGGCCACACGTAGATCGAGCGCTCACCGTCGGGATGAATGGCCGCGATCACGGTCGGGGTGAAATCTTCCGGTACCAGCCGCAGCCCGGTTGTGTCCACGCCTTCACGGACCAGATCATCGCGCACCCACCGCCCGTAACCGTCATCGCCCGCCGCGCTGATCAACGCCACCGGGACGCCCAACCGCGCCAGCGCGACCGCCGTATTCGCCACCGTGCCGCCGCCGTGTAGTTCCGGCGGTGGGATCGCGCCCTGTTTGGTATCAGCGGCGCGATCCGGCAGGCGCAGGATCAGGTCTACGTTGGCATCCCCAACCAGGACCGCCGTCATGAGGCTGCCGCC
>JAFGTJ010000340.1 GCA_016934195.1 Anaerolineae bacterium
GGGGGATAGGGGCTAACTCCAGGGCGATCACGTTATCCTGCGGAGCTACCACACGGAGGGCACAGAGAAGAAAAAAACTTTTCCCCTGCTTTTTCTCTTCAAAAAAGAATCTCCGTGTCCTCAGTGTCTCTGTGGTGAACCGTTTTTTGAGGTAGAATCGCGCCAGAACCAACGGAGCATACACGGGATGGGTCATGGGCATCAAACTCGATTGGCAGGTGGAATCCGAGGAAACACACGTCACGGCGACCGAAGACCCCACCGCGCGCCGCCGCCGTCACCGGGCGCGCTACCGGGCGCTGGCGCTGGTGATCGCGCTGGCGGCAGTGGTCGGGATCGTGATCGCGGCGCTGGCATGGCGGCTGGATCGGGTGGACAACCAGTACCGGCAGGATTTGCTGGATACGGTCGAGATCGAGATTACGGCGCTGCGGTTGGGCGATTATGCGAACTTCATGGCGGTGCAGCGCAGCGCCAGCGATGCCTTTTTGCTGGAACAGGGCCGCGTTTTTGAAGATTACCAGGAACTCAAGCGCGCAGGCCGGGTCAATCTGACCGGCGGCGTGATCGACGTGGTGATTGACGAACTGCGCGGGCGCGTGGTGATCGAGGAGATCATCGACGGCGTGCCGTACCATGTGGTGTGGTTCTACTGGTATTACGAGGATGGCGGCGATCAGGGCGGCTGGCGGCGCGTGCCGGACGATCTGACCTTCTGGGGCGAGGAACACGAGATCGACAAGGGACCGGCGCGCATCAGCTACCGTGACCTGGATCGCGCGCTGGCGGACGCGCTCGCGCCGCGTCTGGCCGACTGGTGGACGCGCGGCCCGGCCCTGGTCGGCGCGACGCTCAACCCGCCGCCACCGGTCCAGGTCGAGATCGTGGCCGAACGTCCCGCCGCCGTCGAGTGGGCCGCGTATGCCCCCTGGACGCTGCGCATTACGTCGCCGCTGGTGGACCGCGCGCGCGCTGATGCGGCGCTGCCGCCGGGCCTGGAATATACCATCGCGGAACAGGTCGCGGCGCGGTTGGTGTCCTACGCGGCGGGCGAGATTCAGCCGGTGGGGTACAGCGATGCGGCCTGGCTGCAAACGGAGATCACGCGCTGGCTGGCCGGGGCACTGGTGTACGGGGAAGGAGCGTCCCCCGCGCCAGGGCTGACCGATTCGCTGATCGCGGCCTATGGCGGGTCCGCGCCGGTCACGCTGCTGGCCGGATTAGGGCTGGATTCGACACTGGACAGCGTGCTGCAAACCGTGACGGGCGTGCCGCTGCCGCTGATGTCGGTCGAGGTGTTGGGCGCGCTGGACTGGCGGGGCTTTTTCCAGTGGCGGCTGGAACGGGAATTCGCGCTGCTGGCCGATTCTGCCGGGGGCGGGGCGTTCCTGGCGTTGTACGACATGGAAACGGTGTATGCGTCCAATGAGGCGACTGTCCGGCTGGAAGACCCGGCTTACGCGGCGCGGCCCGTGCCCCAGGTGAACGCCGTCCGTATCACGCGGGATGAGGCGTCGCAAACTTACGCCTACGTGGACGTGTCGGGTGTGGAGCCGGGTAACGCGGCCAGCCTGGACGTGATCATCTGGCGGCTGGCGGGCGGTTCCTGGCGGCGGTCGAATTGATGATGCCGGAGCATACAAAACGGGGGCGCATCCGAAGATGCGCCCCGATGGGGAAGCCGGGCGGAGCAAGCGCCGCCCCTACATGCTGACGGCTGATCGCTAATCCGCCGCCGCGTGGGCCGAGACGTAGGTATCCTGCTTGAAGTCCGGCTCGGTGACGGGCAGCACGTCCACCAACTCGTACTCGCGCGACCCCATGCCGAGGCGCTCGGCCAGTTCGGTCTGGTAGTACGGGTCCTTGTACGGGCCGTGTACCCAGGTGAAGGGATGCCCGTTGCGCTGGACAATTTCCATCATACCGGGCATGTTGTCTTCGATGATGGGCGTCCGGGCGGTAGCGTCGGCGGTTGCCTGTTCCACCGCGACGATATCGTCCGAGCCGAAAATCCCGGCGTCCGGCAGGATCGGCAGGCCGGTGAAGCCGAAACAGTCACACAGCGGCGTCATGTGCGTGGCGATGTTGATGAACGTCGCCTGCCCCGGTGCGAAGGTGTCCAGCACCAGTTTAGACGAGATCGTCATCACTTCCTGGAAAGCATAAAAGTTGCTGGCCTGCGGCTCGAACGCGCCGTCCGACGCGGCCACGCAGCGCATACATTGGTTGCACTTGTAATCGTGCATGTGCAGCCCGTCGGGGTCTTCCTTGTCGTCCACGATGGCCCCATACGGGCACGATTCACGGATGGCGACCCGGTGCGCTTCATCCCGCACGCGGTCCTTGAAGAAATACGGGTCCCAGTGCGCGACATCGTGCATCGCGCCGCGCGTTTGGCCGTCCATGCAGCCCAACGCGAGATTCTTCACCGCCGCGCCCCAACCCGTGACCGGGTGGCCCTTGACGTGGGCGAGGTCGATCAGGAAGTCGGCGTCCACAATCGCGCCGCCGATGTGAAACTCGGTCATATTGCGGTACTTGTACGGCTTGACCACGATCCATTTTTCATCCAGGCCGGTGCTGGGATACAGCGGGCAGCCGACCGTTTCCGCCGTATAACCGCGCGTGTGCGCCGTCTCGACCGAAGGGGGCACATCGGTCACGAAGGGACGTCCCCCACCGGCTTTGACCGCTTCCACGACCTTCCGTACAAAGACCGGGTGAATCATCGAGTAGCCGACGTTGTATCCCAGGTGCATCTTGATCGCTACGCGCTTGTCCTTCACGCGCTCCTTGATGTTGAGCCGGTCCAGGATCAGGTCGAGCTTGGCGGGCAGGGTTTCGGCATGATCGAGTTGTGTCTGGCGGGGCGATCCCCAAAAAACGGTGCTTGGCATGATATACTACTCCTCAAGTGACTTTTTGCAATGCAGTTCAGATAGGCGCGTTCGGATTTGGGGCAAATTTTTTCACCACAGAGGCACAGGGAACACAGAGAGGGTAGTTTCGCAGAATAACATGATTTTCCCGGTTAGCCCCCTATCCTCCGACGCGCCTCCGGCGCGCCCTCCCTTTCCCCGCGAGCGGAGAAAGGGGGAGAGGATCGCGCCGTTTCCCCCCTCTCCACAACGTGGGGAGGGGGCCAGGGGGAGGGGCTAACTCACGATCACACTATTTTTGTAGCCCTACGCTCTTTATAAAACATCTCCGTGTCTCTGTGGTGAAATTGTTTCGTCCCGATGCCCGAATACGCCCGGTTATACACACAGCCGGGGCGGTTAATCGTCCGCGATCCGGTACTCGGCTTCCAGGTCGCTGTAATAGTTGATTTTCCACTCGACCGCTGACAGATTCGCTTGCAGCTCGCGTATAGTGTTCAGGATGCGCCGCCGGTGTGTTTCGAGCAGCGCGCGCCGTTGGGTTATCGTGCTGTCGCCCTGTTCGACCAGTTCCGCGAAGCGTTTCATCTCGCGGACCGGCATCCCGGTTTTACGCAGGCAGGTCAGGAACCGAATCCAGTCCAGATCGCGTGAGCAGTAGCGGCGGTGGCCGCTCTCGGCGCGGTTGATGGGAAAAATCAGCCCGATCCGCTCGTAATAGCGCAGCGTGTGCGCCGTCAGCCCGGTATTTTCCGCGACTTCCTGAATGGTCAGTTCGGTGAGGTCGGCTTGCATCGTGAAACCCCCTGGATCGTGTGTTATCCTGTACCAGTGTACATCTTAGAGTACACTCTAAGTCAAGTATTCGCTATCTATTTTCGTATTCTCACACAAGGACATGCTGCTATGCTTACCATCGACCCGTTTACCTACTCCGACGACGACTACCGCACCGCGATAGCCATTAACGCGGCGGTGTTCAACGAGCCGCCCGACGCCTTAGAGGAATGGAAGCACGACGACCAGACGCGGAACCCGGAGTACCCGTTCTTCTATAACCTCGTGCGCCGTGACGGGACCGTGATCGCCTACATCGAAACCTTCCAGAACCAGTACGCCTACCACCCGCAGAAATACGAGTGCCGTATGTTCGTACATCCCGATCACGACGCGCCCGACGTGCGCCCGGCAGTGCTGGCCTATGTCCTGGATCAACTGCGCGACAAGGACCTGATCGCGCTCAAATCGGGCATGTTGGACGACAAGCCGGAAGCCATGCGCTTTTTCGACGAGCACGGCTTTAAACGGGTGGCGGAGGAAAAAATCTCCAAGCTGGACGTAACGCGCTTTGATTCCGCCCGGTACGAGCCGGTTCTGGCGCGCGTGCGGGAGGGCGGGATCGAGATCGTCACGCTGCGCGACCTTCAGCAGCGCGATTCCGGCTGGCAGCGCAAACTGTATGACCTGGATATAACCGTCAACCGCGATATCCCGACTACCGGGGAAAAGCACTATCCTGAGTTTGAAGACTGGTGCGCGAGGTGGCTGGAAGACCCTAACTGCGATCTTGACGGGTGGTTCATCGCGCTGGATGACGGTCATTATGTCGCGCAGAGCCGGGGCAGCATCAACGCCGAGAGCGAGCCGGTCCAATTCACCACCGGAGTCACGACCACGCGGCGCGAATACCGCCGCCGGGGGATCGCTACCGCGCTGAAGGTCCACATCATCCGGTATGCGCAGGCGCGCGGCGTGCAGGAAATTTTCACCACCAACGACTCGACGAATCCCATGTACCAGTTGAATCTCTCGTTGGGATTCGAGCCGCAGCCGTCCTGGGTGCGCGTGGAAAAGGCGTTGGTAGAATGAGCTAATCCCCGATGTACAACTACAGGTGAGCCAACTTCAGGTCCCGGCGAACGTTACGCTTATTTCGCGCTGGCGGGAACATTGATATATTGAAACCAGGCTCCATGAGACTATATCATTGGAGACATTGGCTCCATAGAATTTGCGCCAGGGGACACCCTGCTTTAGCGGGGTGGGGAATGGCGATTGCCTTCTGTTCAGAAAACTTGTGTCTGGACAC
>JAFGTJ010000341.1 GCA_016934195.1 Anaerolineae bacterium
GCGGCTGGACCGGGATCGGCGTGTTGGAGCGCGTGCCGTCGCATGTGCAGTTCGCGCTGCTGGTGGCGGGAGTCGCGCTGGTGGCGGTGGGCCTGGGGGGATTAGCCTCACCCCCCGGCCCCCTCTCCATGTCATGGAGAGGGGGAGTCGGTGCGTGGTCAAGTCCCCTCTCCAAGTATTGGAGAGGGGATTTAGGGGTGAGGCTAACCGGAATCAAGTCATTTTCCACCGAATGGCTGTTCCTTGCCCTGCTGACCCTGATCGCGTTCGGGCTGCGCGCCTGGGAACTCAATGATACGCTCCATCTGTTCATTGACGAGGTAAATTTCGCCAGCGCGATCCGGCTGTTCTGGCACGATACGAATATCCCCATCCTGGAACCCATTTCGGGCAATATCGCGTTTCCCAAAGTGTACCCGTACTGGCAGACGTTCACCGTCGCGCTGATGGGGCGCGATCTGGCCGCGCTGCGCATTGTCAGCGCCGTGATCGGCGCGCTGACGGTGCCCGCGCTGTATGCGCTGGCCCGCGTCCTGTTCGACCGTCCCACCGCCTGGATCGCGGCGGCGCTGCTGGTCGTCTTTCCGCCCCACCTGCATTTCAGCCGCATCGGGATCAACAACATCGCCGATCCGCTGTTCGGGACGCTGGCCTTTGCCTGCCTGGGACGGGCCATGCAGTCACGCCACCGCCGCGATTACGCGCTGGCCGGGGTGCTGTTGGGCCTCACGCAGTATTTTTACGAGGGCGGGCGGCTGCTGTATCCGGGCGTGGTCCTGCTGTGGATCGGGTTCACGGGCCTGATCTGGCGGCGGCGGCTGCCGGATCAGGGCCTGATCACGCTGGTCCTGGCGGCGGGCATCGTGGCCGCGCCGGTCTATTACACGCTCTGGGCGCGCGATCTGCCCACCACCGCCCGCGTCGATAACGTCGGCCTGACCGATGCCGAGGTCAAGAACCTGATCACGCTCGACGCGGACGCCTGGGACCGGCAGCGCTGGCACGTCGAGGAAATGTTCCTGTTTTACGTCCAACTGCCGGAAGCCAGCCTGTTTTACGGCGGAGATACGCCGCTGCTGCTGGTCTACATGGTGCCGCCCTTTCTGGCAGGAGTCGCGGTGGTATTGGCGCGGCGGCGCGCGCCGGGTCCGCTGCTGCTGATCCTGTGGGGGACGCTGGTGCCGTTGGGTAATGCGTTGATGTCCGGTCCACCGGGCGCGGCGCGATTCGTGGTGGTACTCCCGGCGGTGGTGCTGCTGATTGCGGTCGGACTGCGCCACATGACCGCGATCCTGCTGGATGGCCTGAAACTGCCCCGGCTGCGGTTGAGCCTGGGGGCGGGCGCGGGCGGCGCGGCGGTCTATGTCCGGCTGGCCGTCTACCCGGAGCGCGTGCGGATCAGGGGCGGTCTGGCCTGGGGACGGCGGCGGTCCCGGTTGGGGATCGGCGGGCGCGTCTGGCTGGCGCACCTGGTTGTGATCGTGGTGCTGCTGAGCGCGGTCGGGCAGGTGGCGTATTATTTCGGCCCGCACGTCGATTGGGCCAATTACCACCTGCGCTACGCCAAAGGCTACCGCGACGGCGAAGACGCGATGTTCCGGTCGGTGGATTTTCCCCCCGGCACCTGGGTTCACTTAGTCAGCGAGGACCGGTTCCCCCAGAATTACGCGCAGTACATGATCAAGTATCTGGCCGACGACGTGACCGTATATTCCCGCCAGCCCTGGGAGATCACGGCGGGGTATCTGAGCAGTTTCCCGCGTTCGGTCGATCACGCTTTTTTCCTGGAACCGGACGACGCCGAGACGCTGCGCCTGATCTACGAGGAATTCCCGCTGGTCAGCGAACCGCAGCTCAGCCCGTATGACGTGCCATTGGAAAAACAGTTCGTGCTGTATTACGCGCCGCGCTCCCGGTATACGGCGGATTGATTCCTATTTGGCGACAGGCTGTCCAACCGGCGACTTCACCGCTTTGGTCGCGCATAGATGCACGATCAGGTGGTGAAACGGGCGGATCACGTTGAAATAGACCGGTCCCGCCCAGGAGTTGTAGCGCACGATGGTCATCATGTGGAACTGGCGCGCGGCTCCCTGCGGCTCGCTGGCGACGAAGATCAACCAGCCGGTGAGGTGTTTTTCCTCAAATATGCTGCGCCAGTAGACATTATCTTCAGCGGCCTCCAACTGAAGAAACAAGAACGACTCGCCGGGGATGAGCGTCACATCGTCCGCCGTGTATTTTTGGCTGTCCGGTATGGGATCAGCGGGCAGGCGCAGCAGGCGCGCAAACATATTGCGCACACGGTAGAGCAGTATCATCCAGCCGGGTTGGTACGACAGCGCGCGGGCGATGAATTCGCGCAGTGTCAGCGCCGCCGGACCGCTGACGGTTTTGACGTCCATATGGTTAGCCTGGGCCAGCAGGTCATCCAGACCGGGAACCTGTTCGGCCAGTGGGTGGTGTGAATCGGACACGGGTAAATCTCCCTTCAGAGAGTAGGGGGAGCAGCGTAGGCAGCGAAGATTTTGAAGTTTCAGAAAAATCTGAAAGTATTGTAAATCGTCTACGGTGTTTTTGTCAAGATTGCCGGGGGGGTAGTGTATCCTTGTCGGTTGAAAAACGGCCTCACCCCCTAAATCCCCCTCTCCATCCGAGACGCTTTTTCTCGCTGACGCTCGAATAAGCTATGGAGAGGGGGACTTTCGAGCACACGCTAACCGGATTCCCCCCTCTCTAGCTTTGCTGGAGAGGGGGCCGGGGGGTGAGGCCGTTTTTACGCACACATCCCAAGTCAGCAACAGGTCATTCGTGGACCTGGGGGGTTATTGATTGACACGCGCCCCGTTTTCGCGTACTATGGGACACATGAACACATTCATACGCATTCCCGCCCCTAGCAGCATCCATAACACAGCCTCCGGTCGAGGACGGTTCGCTGCTGCGTGACGGTTATGCCTTAAAACCCGTGTGTTACGCCCCGGCGCTCGGACACCCCGACGCCGGGGTTTTTTGTTTTTGGAGAGTTGTTGGTGATTAGTTTCTGGTGGTTAGTTTTGAGTGATGAGTGATGAGTCGGCACTCACCGTCAGTCACCCAACACCAACCACCCATCACTAAAAACCAATAACCCATCACTCAGGAGGGAATCATGCGAATCACCGATCTGTTCACCCGCACGCTGCGCGACGCTCCGGCGGACGCCGACCTGCTCAGCCACCAACTGGCGGTACGCGCCGGACTGGTGCGGCCCATCGCGGCGGGCATTTACGCGCTGATGCCGCTCGGCTGGCGCGTCATGAAACGCATCACCGCGATCCTGTGCGAAGAAATGGACGCCATCGGCGGGCAGGAGGTCCGGCTGCCGGTCGTCCACCCGGCGGAACTGTGGCAGGCGACCGGGCGCTGGGACACCTTCGGCCCGGTGCTGCAAAAATTCGGCACGGACGCCGGGCGCGAATTCGTATTAGGGCCGACACACGAGGAAGTGATCGCGGCGCTGGCCTTGCGCGAAATTGACAGTTACAAGCAACTGCCGCAACTGCTGTACCAGGTCCAGACCAAATACCGCAACGAACCGCGCGCGCGGGGTGGGTTGGTCCGGCTGCGCGAATTCACCATGAAGGACGCTTACTCGCTGGACGCCGATTTCGACGGGCTGGACGCCCAGTATACGCGGGTGTACGCCGCTTACCAGCGCATTTTTGAGCGCGTGGGACTGGACGCGATTCCGGTCGAAGCCGATACCGGCGCGATGGGCGGCAGCGCGAGTCACGAGTTTATGCTGCGCCACGACCAGGGCGAAGATACCTTCGTGATATGCGACTCGTGCGGTTACGCGGCCAACGTCGAGGCGGCGGAATTTGTCCTGCCGGAAGCGGGGCCGGTCGTGTTGGAATCGGTGCAGAAGGTCGCCACGCCGGACTGTAAAACGATCCAGGAGGTGGCCGATTTTCTGGGTGTGCCGACCGCGCAGACGCTCAAGGCGGTGTTTTTTATGCAAGAGAGGGGGGAGTCAGACCGGTTTGTGTTCGTGGTGGTGCGCGGTGATCTCGAAGTGAACGAGGTCAAGCTGGTCAACGCGCTCGGCGGCGGGATGCTGCGCGCCGCGACCGATGACGAGATTCGGGCGGCGGGCGCGGTGCCGGGTTACGCCAGCCCGCTTGGACTGCCGCCGGACGTGCTGGTCGTGGCGGACCGCTCGGTGCGGGTCGGGGCGAATTTTGTGGCGGGCGCGAATGACGAGGGTTATCACCTGACCGGCGTGAACGTCCCGCGCGATTTCGACCCGGCGCTGGTGGCCGGTATCGCGGAAGCCGCCGACGGCGCGATCTGCGGGCGCTGCGGGACCGGGCGGCTGCGTATCGAACGGGCAATTGAGTTGGGCCACTGCTTCAAGCTCGGCACGCGCTACAGCGAGTCGGTCGGCGTGACCTACCAGGACGCCAGCGGCACGGATCACCCGGTTGTGATGGGCAGCTACGGGATCGGGCTGGAACGGCTGATCGCGGCTATCATCGAGACGCATCACGACGACTGGGGCGTCATCTGGCCCGCCAGCGCCGCGCCGTTTGACGTCCATATCGTCACCATTGGCAAAGAGCCGGAACTGGCCGCCACCGCCGCGCAGGTGTACGACGGTCTGCGCGCCGCCGGGATCGCGGTTCTGCTGGATGATCGCGCCGAATCCGCCGGGGTGAAATTTACCGACGCGGACCTGATCGGCGCTCCGCTGCGGCTGGCGGTCAGCGGCAAGGCGTTGGCGGCGGGCGGGATCGAGGCCAAGCGCCGGTCCGAGCGCGAGCGTATGATCGTGCCGCTGGACGGGGTGATCGCGTGGGTGCGGGAAAACGTATAATGGGATAGCCGCCGGTTAGCCCCTATCCCCC
>JAFGTJ010000342.1 GCA_016934195.1 Anaerolineae bacterium
ACAACACCAACGGCGAGGTATTCCGGTATCTGGTGGCGCTCCATCCTGGCGACCTGATCAGACTGGAAGGGGGCGGGCAGCGTTATGTCTATATGGTCGCGCAAACGATGACCCTGGCGGAACAGTACCAGCCAGTTGAGGTGCGGCAGGCCAACGCACGCTGGATACTGCCGACCGATGACCGGCGGGTCACGTTGGTGACGTGCTGGCCTTACGAGTCCAATTCGCACCGGCTGATCGTGATCGCGCTGCCGCTGCCCGCGCTCGGTTTTTCGGCGGAACTGCCGTGATATTGGATGTGGTGTAAGATCGGCGTATCATCGGTCTGAACGGTATTATGAGGTTACAAGTTATAGAACGGAGTGATTTGAAATGCGCGTCGAAATTTTATACCGGCCATCGTATTCAATGGCGGTAGCGACTCTGGCTCCTGGGGAAGAGATTCGGGTGGAGTCGGGGGCAATGGTGAGCATGACGGAGGGCATGACGCTGCAAACACGGGTGGAAGGCGGTCTGCTGCGCAGCCTGTCCCGGTCGATGTTGGGCGGGGAAAGTTTCTTTATGAACGTATTCCGTGCCCCAGCCTTTGGCGGGCAGATTAATCTGGCTCCGACGATGCCGGGCGATATGATGATCCTCGATCTGCGCAACGAGTCGTTACTGGTGCAGGGCGGCTCGTATGTGGCGTCGTCGATGGGAATCCAGATCGATACGAAGTGGGGGGGGGCGCAAACGTTTTTCGCTTCGGAAGGGTTGATCATGCTGCGGGCGACGGGGGCGGGCCTGCTGCTGCTGTCGTCCTACGGCGCGATTCATCCCATTGATCTCCCCGCCGGACAGCGCTACACCATCGACACCGGGCATCTGGTATCCTTCACCGAGGGTATGGGCTTCGATGTGCGCAGTATTGGCGGCGTGCGGTCCACGCTGTTCAGCGGTGAGGGATTCGTGGTGGACCTGACCGGGCCGGGCCGCGTCTATATGCAAACACGTTCGGAGGATGCGTTCCTGTCGTGGCTGGTGCCCAATTTGCCGCAAGCTCCGGCGAGTCAGCAATAGCTCCCCCGGAACCGACTTATTCCAACAAAAAGATTCACCGCCGAGGTCGCAGGGTACGCAGAGTAGAAGAAGGTAAAAAGAGCGTTTTTTTCACGCTGTTTTTCTTGACTCTGCGCGCTCCGCGATCTCGGCGGTAAAAATGTAATCCCATTGATTCCGCCGATTCCGTCCCGCCGGGCGCTTTGTTTTTTATTGCGAATAGAACGCAAGTTCGGTATAATCTACATATCTCAACAAGGTGAAAGTGACCTCACTCCCTGGCCCCCTTGCCATTCAAAATGAAGGGAGGGGGAAATTAGCCTCACGAGGGGCAGCATGGACGGACATGACCTGTTAAATGCGCTGCGCGGCGCAACCGAATTCGAGTCGGTGGGCGATGCGCCGCACCGCGAACGTCCCGTACATACGCCCGATCTGAGCGGCTGTGTGACGAACGTGGTCGCGGGCAACCGCCTGATGCCGGTGCTCAAGGCCATGACGACGACTGCCTGCGAGCGCAACTGCTTTTATTGCCCGTTCCGGTCAGGGCGGTCGGCCATGCGCCGCATGACGCTCACGCCGGACGACATGGCGCGCGGTTTTTTGGCGCTGTACAATGCGGGCGCGGTCGAGGGATTGTTCCTGTCGTCGGGCGTGGTGCGTGGTGGTATCACCAGCCAGGACTCGATCCTGGACGTGGGCGCGATCCTGCGCGAAAAATACGGGTTCCGGGGCTACATGCATTTAAAGATCATGCCCGGCGCGGAACGTGACCAGATTTTGCGCACCATGCAGTTAGCGGATCGCGTATCGGTCAACCTGGAAGCGCCCAACGCGCACCGACTGGCACAGATCGCGCCCAAGAAGGATTTCGCCAACGAACTGCTGACGCGCCTTCAGTGGGTGGAAGAACTGCGCCAGCAGAGCGGCGGTAGGCTAAAAACCAGCAGCACCACCGAATTTGTGGTCGGTCCGGCGGGCGAAAGCGACGTTGAACTGCTCAGCGCGGCGGATTACGCTTACCGTGAGTTGAAATTGGCCCGCACCTATTTTTCCGCGTTCAACCCGATCCCCGATACGCCGCTGGAAAACGTGACTCCGGCCAGTTCGACGCGCCAGTTACGGCTGTATCAGGCCAGTTTTCTGCTGCGCGATTACGGCTTCGAGGTCGAGGAACTGCCGTTCGAGGGCGCGGGCGATCTGCCCCACCACGCCGATCCCAAGCTGCTATGGGCCGATCAACACCTGAGCCGCGCCCCGGTCGAGATCAATACCGCCGACCCGCGTGACCTGCTGCGCGTGCCCGGTATCGGGCAAAAAAGCGTCGAGCGCATCCTGACCGCGCGCCGTAAGGGACGGCTGCGTACCCTGGACCATCTCAAAGCGGTCGGTGTGCCGAATATCCAACGCGCCGCGCCCTATATCCTGCTGGACGGTCGCCGCCCGGTGAATCAGCCGCGCCTGTTCTAAGCCATTAGTTGTGGGTTTTGAGTGAGTAGTTTTGAGTCGATTCCACAGAAACCCATCCCTTATCAATAACCCAAAACTACCAACCAGGAACTCACAACCTATTGTTGTATAATGGGGAACGTCCGACATTGTACACGAGGTATTTGGCTTATGCGGCGGCTGCTCCTGATCCTGCCTCTCATTATTGTGTCTCTGGTGATTGTTACGGTGACCCCCACCCGCGCAGAAGGCTCTACTGCAAGCTGGACCTTTTTGGTTTACCTGGACGGTGACAATAACGTCGAGCAAGCCGCCATCAATGATTTTCTGGAAATGGCCCGCGTCGGCTCGTCCGCTGATGTGAACATCGTCGCGCAACTGGACCGCGTACCGGGTTTTGATGATCGGTACGGGAACTGGGAGGAAACCCGGCGGTTTTACATCACCGAAGGGATGGAACCCACTTCCGCGAACGGCATCGATATCGGTGAAGCCAATATGGGTGATCCCGTAACCCTGTATGATTTCGTGACGTGGGGCAAAGCCACCTATCCAGCTCAGAATTACGCCCTGATCATGTGGGATCACGGCGACGGCTGGCCGACCCCGCCCCGCGAGTCGATTTCGCCTGCTTCCGGGGACCAGAGCATCATCGCGCAGGACATCACCAACGGAAACGACGTGATCACCGCGCCGGAAATGCGTCAGGCGATGGCCGTGATCTCGAACAATGGAGCCGATCCGCTGGACGTATTGGTCTATAACGCCTGCCTGATGGCGATGATCGAGGTAGACAATCAGCTTGTTCCCTACGTGTTGTGGCGCGTGGCGTCCGAAGAAGATATGTACGACTCCGGCCTGCCATATGAAGCGATCCTGGCTGATCTGGTCGCGGACCCGGTTATGTCCCCCCGCGATCTCAGCATCTTGACAGTGGACCAGTATTACGCCCACGCGGGGCGCGTGCTGACCACCCTGTCGGCGGTGGACCTGGGCACGGTTTACACGGCGTTGAACGATGCGGCGGATCAACTGGCGGTCGTACTGTCGAACAAGGTGCAGACCCAGCGGACTCAAATCGCCCGCGCGCGCGTGGCATCCCAGGAATTTTCCAACGATGACTATATCGATCTCTACGATTTTGCGTACCAACTGACCCGGTACTCTGGCGACGCGGAAATTGCCGCCGCCGCCGGAAACGTTATGACGGCTGTCGATCAGGTCGTTGTCCGCGAACACCACGCGGCAGGCTGGACCGGCGCACACGGCATCAGCATCTATTTTCCGCCCCAGTATATTCACTATCACTGGTTCTACGATGGCGATGTGGCGTGGCTGGAATTCACGCAAAATACCCACTGGGACGAATGGCTGGACGCCTTTTACAGCGTCCAGGTCACCGACCAACTGGCTCCGCCCATCCTGCGCGTGCCCAGGGATCACACCAACATTACCGCCCAATCGCCATCCTTCATCTGGACTCCGGTGCGCGGCGCGTGCCAATACTGGATCGAAATCACGGACGATCCCACATTTCAGGACATCATCGTGACCACCCCGGCCACGATCAACCGGCTCGATGTGCCTGATTACTTCCTGTTCCCGTATAACGTGTACTACTGGCGCGTGCGGTCCGGTGACTGTGTGGACAATTGGAGCGTGTGGAGTCCGGTCAGCCAGTTTACGATTTCTATTCTTCGCTCGCCGCGCAATGCCAGCCACATTACCGACACCACGCCGATGCTGTTATGGTACGCCTCGCGGCTGGCAACCCAGTACCAGATGCAGGTAGACGATGACGCAGACTTTTCCAGCCCGGAATTTGAGTATGTTGGCCCGTTGACGCGGGCGACGGTTTCCCCGGCGCTGCTACAGGGCCAGTATTGGTGGCGGGCACAGAGTAGACGCGACGGCGTGTGGAGCGATTACGGTCCGGTCTGGACCTTCACGGTCACGCCGCCGCCGCCCGGTCGCCCGCGCCTGACTACGCCGCGCAGCGGTGTTAACCTGGATACCCCGACTCCGGCCCTTGCATGGGAAGCCGTCACGGGCGGGAAACGGTATCAAATCCAGGTGGATGATCAGGGCAATTTCAACAGCCCGGTGATCGATGAGACGCTCGATCCCGGTATTTTGACCTTTACGCCGCCCGTCACGCTGCCCGATGGTGGGCGTTATTTTTGGCGCGTGCGGGCCATCAACGAACAGGGTGTCAGCGGAGCATGGAGCGCGCGTTGGTGGTTCTCACTGAACCAGCTACCGCGCCCGGCCCTGATTGCTCCGGCGATGCGCGCGGTGCTGCCGGACGCCACGCCGACGTTTGAATGGGACGCGGTAACGGATGCGGACCACTACCAGATCGAGATCGACGACGACCGGCGCTTCGGCACGCCTGACGATATGGGCGATCCGGCGGGAACCACGTTCACATCCGGCGGGCTGGCCGACGGCGCGTACTACTGGCGCGCGCGGGCGGTTAACGCCGCCGGAATTCCCGGCCAGTGGAGCGCGCTCTGGTTGTTCACGGTCGATACCACTGGCCCGGTGGCCCCGGTGCTGCGCGGTCCGGCGGATCGGAGCGGCACGCCATCCACCACGCCGCGCCTCGTGTGGCAGCGATCCAGGGACGCGATCCAGTACCGCGTGCAGATTTTTGATGATCCCGCGCTGGCAATACCCATTATGGACGAACAAACGCCGCGCACGCTGATCACCGCGCCGCTGGATTACGGCACCTACTACTGGCAGGTGGCGGCAATGGACGGTGTGGGCAACTGGGGCGCGTGGAGTCCGGCGAATGTATTTTACGTGACCATCCTGCGCGCGCCGCGTGATGGTTCGGCCACGCGCAGCACCCGCCCAGCATTTGCCTGGAATGCCGTTCCCGGCGCGGTCGAATACGAGTTTTTATTGGATGATGATACCGACTTTAGCAGCCCGGTCGAAACCTATAGCGGGCCAGGGCAGAGTTTCCGGCCCGCTGCGCCGCTGGATTACGGCACCTACACTTGGCGGGTGCGCGTGGATACCGGGACCGGCAGCGGCTTTGGTGATTGGATGCCCACCTGGGAAGTGATCATCACGCCCGCCACGCCCGCCCGCGTGCGGCTGGAAGCGCTGTCCAACCGGGCGTTGACCAACCAGGCCGGGCCGGTTTTCGTCTGGGGCGCGGTTGCCGGAGTCGAGTCGTACCACATCCAGATCGACGATACCGCCGGGTTCAGCAGCCCGGAACAAACCGCCGTCGTGGATATCCTGACCTATACCGCCGATCCGTTGGCCGAGGGCCGGTATTTCTGGCGCGTGCGGGCGATTAATCACCTGGGCGCGCCGGGTTCCTGGAGCGCGGTGTGGCAGGTCACGGTCGATACCACGCCGCCCGCTGTCCCGATCCTGATCGGTCCGGCGGAAGGTGCGTCCGTCACCAACCGGATGCTGCGCCTCACCTGGGATCGGGTGAGTGATGCGGGGCGTTACGACATCCAGCTTGATCCCGATCCGGCCTTCGTGCTGCCCGCCATCGACGCGGGCGCGCGAACCAGCTACCGGACTCCGCTGCCGCTGAGTTACGGCACGTATCACTGGCGCGCGCGGGCGATAGACAGCGCGGGCAATATGTCCGCGTGGAGCGTCGGACGCAATTTCACCATCACGGCGGGGAATACGTTCGCGGCGGATAGTCCTACATGGGTCGAATCCGACAGCGAATGGGTCCAGATGACCGGATTCTGGTCCCCTGAGGAAACTATCGCGGCCAGCGGCGGGCGCTACCTGCGCAGCAGCGGGCGCGATCAGGATGACGTGTTAACCCTGACGTTCCAGGGCACGGGGATCACGGTGCTGCTGGTCAAAGACCCGGCTTATGGCACGCTGGGGATCGAGATCGACGGCGTGCTGGTTCGGCAGATCGTATGTGATGACGTGACAGGTCGGACCTTCGACGTGCAGGCGGTGATCGACGGTCTGGCGGCGGGCACGCATACACTGCGCGTTTACCCGGTGGCCGGAATTGTGGGGGTGGATGCTTTCCTGATCCGGTGAATTTGACCAATAAGGCGGCAATCGCGCGCCACATTGGTTACACTTGAGATAGAATACGCTCAACCGCGCTCAGTCTGTACATCAGGCTGAGCCGGTTTTATGCCCGTTGATATATGGCAAGCTCGCAAGAATATACGCTAAGGACACACGCTCGTGGAAAGCAACGCAGAAACCAGCATCAAACCCAAGCAGCAGCAGCCCCTGGCGCGGCTGCTGCGCTACATGCGCCCCCACCGCCGCGCCGTGACCCTCGCGGCCCTGTTTTCGGTGCTGAACAAATTCTTCGACCTCGCGCCGCCGGTCCTGATCGGGATGGCGGTTGATATCGTAGTGGCGCAGGACGATTCGGTCATTGCCAAATTTGGCGTCGATGACGGATCGACGCAGCTATTCGTACTGGCCGTGTTCACGTTGGTAGTGTGGATACTGGAATCGATCTTCGATTACGCCAACCAGATTTACTGGCGCAACCTGGCCCAGTCGGTCGAGCATGACATGCGCCTGGACTCCTACCAGCACGTCCAGGGGTTGGAAATGGCCTATTTCGAGGACCAGAGCACGGGCGGCCTGATGTCGATCCTCAACGACGATATCAATCAGCTTGAACGCTTTCTGGACGTGGGAGCCAATGCGCTGATCCAGGTGAGCGTCACGGTGTTGGTGGTCGGCGCGCTGTTTTTCGCTATCGCGCCCCAGGTGGCCTGGATGGTGATTATCCCCACGCCGTTGATCATCTGGGGATCGATGTGGTTCCAGGAAAAGGTCACGCCGCGTTACGCCGCCGTGCGCGAACAGGTGGGCATCCTCAACGGCCAGCTTGCCAACAACATCGGCGGCATTGCCACAATCAAGAGCTTCACCGCCGAAGCGCACGAAGTCGCCCGCATCAACCGCGAGAGCGAGGAATACCGCGTCCGCAACCGTGCCGCGATTGCGCTTAGTTCGGCGTTTTCACCGATTATCCGCATGGCGATTGTGACCGGCTTCATCCTGATTATGGTGTTCGGCGGCAAAATGGCGCTGGACGGCAGGTTGAATATCGGCCTTTACAGCGCGATGGTGCTCATGACACAGCGTTTCCTGTGGCCGCTGGTCAGCCTGGGCCAGACGTTCGACCTCTACCAGCGGGCGATGGCCTCCACCACGCGGATTCTCAACCTGTTAAACACCGAACCGCAGATTGTGGACGGCGCGTTGCCAATGGCGGTGGACAGTGTGCGCGGCGACGTGGTGTTTGACGATGTGCGGTTTTCCTACAACAGCGGGCCGGAGGTCGTCAAGGGACTGTCGTTCGCCATTCCAGCCGGTGATACGGCAGCGTTTGTCGGCGCGACCGGCGCGGGCAAAAGCACGATCATCAAGCTGTTGCTGCGTTTCTACGACGTGACCGGTGGCAGTGTGCGGATCGACGGGCAGGACGTGCGCGATCTCCAACTGCCCGATCTGCGCGGTGCGATTGGATTGGTGAGCCAGGACGTATTTTTGTTTCATGGCACGGTGCGGGAAAACATCGCTTATGGCACATTCGACGCCACCGACGAACAGATTATCGAGGCGGCGACCATCGCCGAGGCGCACGACTTCATTATGGAACTGGCGGACGGTTACGATACCGTTGTCGGGGAACGGGGTCAGAAATTGTCCGGTGGGCAGCGCCAGCGGATATCCATCGCGCGCGCCGTGCTCAAGGACCCTCCGATCCTGGTGCTGGACGAAGCGACGTCCTCGGTGGATAACGAAACCGAAGCCGCGATCCAGCGCTCGCTGGAACGGATCATCGTGGGCCGGACCACGATCCTGATCGCGCACCGGCTGTCAACGATCCGCAATGCCGACCGGATTTTCGTGTTGGAAAACGGCGTTTTGACCGAACAGGGGCGGCACGAGGAACTGGCGGCGGGCGATGGCCTTTACGCGGCGCTGTGGCGCGTCCAGACCGGTGAGCGGGGGAAAATCGCTGAAGTCGCCGGGGATTGAAACGCCAATTTACCCGGCAGCTTTCAGCAAAACAGCCTCATCCCGACCATTGAGGGATGAGGCTGTTTTTATATGTATGCAAATTACTCGTACCGCAGCGTATTCAACGGCTTTTCGCCGGATGCGGTCCACACCGAGGCAATCGCGGCCACCAGCGAGATAACCACGCAAACGCCCATCAGCGTCAGCGCGATACCATACGGCAGCCGGTCGCCCAGTTCACCCTGGAACATGTAATACAACATCAAGGCCAGGATCACGAAACTGATCCCCACCCCGATTAACCCGCCGATGATCCCGGTCAGACTGTGTTCCAACAGCAGCATCCCCAACACGCGCTCGCGCTGCAAACCGACCGCCTTCATCACGCCGATCTCGCGGCGGCGCTCCATCGTGGACAGCGCGACCGAATTGGCGATCACGAATCCGCCCGTGAACAATGCCAGCGCCGCCACCAGGATCGGGAAGGACGTAAACTGGTCCACGATCTGGTTCACCAGGTCGTTAAGATAGCGTGTTTCGAGTGCGAACGTGCCGGGCACATCCATCAGGCTTACACGCAGTTCGCGCATATTCGATTTGGGTACATCCAGCACGGCGGCCACATTCGACGGTTCGATCCCCTCAAAAGCTGCCAGCGGCGCGTACAACCGCGAATCCGATCCGGCCCACAGACCGGCCCCTTCCGCTACCCCCACCACTTTGAACATGACAGGGGTGCGGCGGCCTGTGTCACTACTTTGTACCTGGAAAGTCATGATGTCGCCGACTTCCACATCATCATACGGGAACAAGCTCTCCTCGCTGTAGGGGTCTTTGGTCTGCACCACCACCGGCCAATAGCCCTCGGTATCAGCTTCGTTATCACGGGCCGGGTCCAGGTTGCGCCCCTGGGTAAACGTGAGCTTGGGCAGGTTGGAATCCAGGTCGCGCCCGTCAATTGACTCATACATACGGATGTTGATATTGCGGTTCTGGCTGACGTCCCGGTAATCACTCAAGTTTCCATCGAACGAGGCAATAACCGCGTAACCGTCCAGCAGGTCGCGCTCGCTTTCCAGCTTATCGCGCAGGCGGGTAATTGTCTCGGTGCTCGGCATCGACGTGAACACCACGACATCGCCCCCGGCGGCATCATTCAGCAGGTCCTCAAAAGCGCTGGTAATGGTATCAACCAGCATCGTGATCACGCTCAGCGTGAAAATGCCGATCACCAGAGCGAGCAGGGTCGTTGCGCCGCGCCCTTTAGTTGCCAACATCCCGCGCATGGCAATTCTGAAATCCACGAACATAACGCGCTGGATCAGGCGGCCCAACGCCCACACCGGCAGCAGAATCACGATCAGCACCGGGATCAGCGGCCACAACGCCGGGAGCAGCAGCACCAGCACACCCGGCCAGATTTCGCGGAAGCGCCCGCCGCCCGCCGCCCAGATGATCAGCCAGAACAGCACGTACAGGTAGCCGACCACCACGAACGCAATCGTAACCAGCAGCAGGGCGGGGATGGCCTGTCCTACTAATGCGCCACCTCCGGTCAATACCGCCAGTGTCACCAGCCAACTTACCGCATGGCCCAACCAGGGACGCCCGCGACGCTTGCGCCGGTCGATGATATCCGCCGCGATCAGGGCCAGCGCCATCAACACGCCATATACCACCCCAATCGCGGGCGTAATTGTGTCGATATATGGCACATCATCCAGCAGGTCGCCCAACAACCCTTGCGCAACCAGACTCAGCACCAGGATCAGGGCGACCAGCGCGACAAACGCGCTCAAGCGGCCCGCCTGTGGGATTATCGCCTCACTGGGGCGCAGCACCAGCGCGGGCCGGACCTGTCCGGCGGCCAACGTTGGCAGGAAGCCAAAGATCATCGTGATTGCCACGCCGACCACGTACCCATTCACGGCGGGCGCGATGGCGGGCGTAAACACGAGCGACTGCCCCAGGAAATTTTCCGCGACGCCTTTGGTCAGGTAGGCCAATCCCCAACCGCCCAACACGCCCAGGAATCCGCCCAATATCCCCATGATGATCGCTTCGACCAGGAACAGCAGTGTCACTTCGCCCGGCTGTACGCCCAACGTCTTGAGCACCGCGATCTCGGTGGTGCGGCGGCTGACGATCACCAACATGGTGTTCACGATGCCGATTCCGCCGATCAGCAGCGACACCAGCCCCATGATCACCACCATATCGTCCACCTGATCCGATATCACGGCGTTTTGCTCGCGGAGGTCGGTGGTGCTGTCGGTCGATATCGCGTTTCGCTTAAACGCCTCGACGCGCTCCTGGGCTTCGTCCACCTTCGAGGGATCGCCCAACCGGACATACAGTTCCGATGCCTGGCCGGGCGTTGTGTCCTCGAAGAACTGCACCGCGCTCACGTCCAGGTAGTAGAAGCCGAATAACCCGGCCAGAAAACCATCAGCGGAGTTACGGAAACCGGATTCGGTATCGGTTGGGACGATGCCGCGCACGGTGAAATCCTGGCTGGCTCCTGACAACCGCAGCGTGTCGCCCACCTGAGCTTCCAGGTCTTCGGCCAGATTTTCCCCCAGCACGATATCGGTCGGCGCTTGCAGCATCTCATTCAGCGTCAGCCCGTCAAAGGAGCGCACCTTGCCGTATACCGGGTAAGTATCAGCCTCGATTAAAAAGTTCCAGATGAACGATTTGACCGTGCCGCGTTCGGGGATAAACGCGCTCCAGCCCGCGAAAGCCCCTTCGAGCGGTTGGCGGTAGGTCACGACCGAGCCGGGATAGTTCTCATCGAACCAGGTTTGCATCGCCGCCACGCCGCGCCGGGTGAACGCCGACTCAGCGAACGAGTCTTCCAGGTCGCTTTCGATAAATCCCGGCCAGGCGTATTCACTTTCCGGGTGAATGCGCAGGTCGCCCCGGTTGCTTTCTTGCAGACTGCCGGTCAGCGTATCGTTGATCATGACGCCCAACGTTTGCAGGCTGACCATCGCCGCAACCCCGGCAGCGATACACAGCAGTGCGAACAGCGTCCGCTGCTTGTTTACCCGCAGGTCGTTAAACGAATGGGTGATGAAAAACACGACGCGATCTATCATGTGCGTGACTTTCTGAGCTATCAGCCGTCAGCATTCAGCGATCAGCAAAACACCCAACGGTCTTTAAGAGGCTTACTCAAGGCCCCGTTCTTCGCGCAGCAGGTTCATAGCCGTCATCTGCGCCGCCGAGCGCGGATCGATATCGTCGGCTATCCGCCCATCGACCAGCGAGATAACGCGGTGCGCCTGGGACGCGATATCCATGTCGTGCGTGACCATGATGATCGTCGTGCCCATTTCCTCGTTGACATCGTGTAACGCCTGCATCACCAGCGCGCCGGATACCGTGTCCAGGTTGCCGGTCGGCTCGTCGCACATCAGCAGCGGCGGATTATTAGCCAGCGCGCGGGCAATGGCGACACGCTGCTGCTGGCCGCCAGAAAGCTGGTTGGGACGGTGATTGGCCCGGTCGTCCACTTCCAACAGTGTGAGCAGTTCCATCGCGCGTCCGGTTGGGTCGAACTTGCGATGCCGCGCAAAGCGGATCGGCAGCGCGACGTTTTGCAGCGCGGTCAGAGTTGGGACGAGATTGAAGAACTGGAACACAAACCCAATTTTCTCGTTACGGATGCGGGTCAGTTCGCGTTCGGTCAGGTTGGTGATATCCTCCCCGTCGATGAACACCTGCCCGGTAGTAGGGGTATCCAGCCCGCCGATCAAGCCCAACAGCGTCGATTTGCCGCTGCCCGATGGCCCGATCACGCCCAGAAATTCCCCGGCTTTCACATTAAGAGTCACGCCGCGTAGCGCGTGGACCATCACCTGCCCTAACGCCAGGTCTTTGCTCACATCGACCGTCTGTACCACGTATTGGCCGTTTGTTGACATACAAAAAATCCCTTCCCTTGAATTGGTGGGGTTAGCTCTGTTTAATTTTACGCAGAATCGAATAAATTGTTTCAGAACGGGGCATGGTCAGTGCGGCTACTACCCGGTCATCGCGCCGCACGACTTTCGGATCACCAGATGGGTTGGGAGAATTCTTTGCTGGGGTGTGGTGACTTTCCCCATGATCTGGTCCAGTAAGATAGTAGCGGCGTCCGCGCCCTTTTGCTCAATCGGGTGGTGAACCGTCGTCAGGGACGGGGAGATGTGAACTGCTGTCGGCAGGTCGTCAAATCCCACCACCGCCACATCATCCGGCACCTGGACCTGCCGTTCTTGCAGCGCCTGAAAGACGCCCCTGGCTGTGATATCGCTGGCGGCAAAAATGGCGTCCACGCCCTGATCCAACAGGCGAAACGCGCCCTGGTACCCGGCCCGGTAGGTAAAATCCCCTTCCGCGATCAGTGCCTCATCCATCAGCAAACCACTGTCGCTCAGCGCCCGTCGATACCCGGCCAGACGGTCCACGCCGTCCATAATCGTCAGGTTGCCGGTCACGGTCCCGATCCGGTGGCGGCCCAATGTCACCAGATGAGTCACCACGTCATACGCGGCGGATTCATTGTCGATGGTGACGTAACTGATCTGGTCCTGGTAACGGTCGGGACGCTCCACCAGGACAAACGGTGTATTCGTTTCCAGAAAATGGTCGATGAAGGGATTGTCTGCCGCCGCCGATGCGATGATTACGCCGTCCATCAGCCGGTTCGAGATCACGCGCTGGTAGTAGCGCCGTTCTTCTTCTTCCGACTGGCCCAACCATAACAGCATCGCGTAATCGCGCGCGTGCGTGACGCGCGATATCCCTTGCAGCAGCATCGGGAAGTAATACGCATCCTCAAACAACACAATCGGCACCTGGGGAATCACCACACCGATCACCTGGGTCCGCTGCGTAACCAATGCCCGCGCCGCCGGATTGGGCGTGTACCCTTCCTGGCGAATCACGGCCAGAACGCGCTCGCGGGTTTTGGCGCTGACGTGCGGCTCGTTGTTCACCACGCGGGATACGGTTGAGCGCGACACCCCCGCTTTAGCGGCGATATCTTCCAGATTTACTGATCTGTTGGGGGAGATTGATTGCGGAGACATAGAACACCCTTATTCTACACATCATTGGGAGCGCTCCCGAAATCTAAAGCCATTATAGGCAGGTCGGGCACAGCCTGTCAAAAAGGCCGCGCTGTGTGCTGTGTGCTGCGTCCGGCTCTCTGTTCCACTGTATCTCTGTGGTGAAAATTCTGTCTCTCAAATCCGAACACGTTTGTATTCCGGGGGTCCACGAACAACCCGTTGCTGATTTGCGGCGCGTGCGTAACAAACGGCCTCACCCCCCGGCCCCGACGCAACCGCAGGTTGCG
>JAFGTJ010000343.1 GCA_016934195.1 Anaerolineae bacterium
ACCATTTTTTGAACGAAGATTTGCCTATTCCGGTTGCCTTCCAGGTCCCTATCCTGGAGGTTTGGTAAAAGTGTCCGGTAGTGAACCTCTCCATAGCGCAGCGTCATGGAGAGGGGGCCAGGGGGTGAGGCTTAGTCCCCCAACCCGCGCACCACGTCCCCGTCCAGCCCCTCCAGCGCCGCCGCCCACGCCGATTCCGGCACGCGCACCAGCACCCCCGGATGGATGTAGTACAGGAGCGTTGCCGGGACCGCGCCGGTTTGCGCCTCGACCGCGCGGGCATATGCGCCGAGTTGGTGCATGTAGCGGCGGGCGTGATCTGCCGCGTTACCGGCCTGGATCGCGGCGGTTTTGTAGTCCAGCACAAACCAGGACCCGTCCTGATCCTGGAACAATACGTCGATGATGCCGTGAATCTCGTGGACCTTGTGATCCTCACCTGCTGCAATGCGGTGAACGAACGGAATCTCGCGGTACACCGTTTGGGCCTGGCCCAACCGTTCCGGCAGATCGCTGGCCTCAAAACGGCGCAGCAGGTCCACCGCCTCACGGATGGCGAGGCTCACCTGCGCCGGGTGCGTGAGGCCGTTTTCCCAGGCGTAGACGCGCAGCCGGTCTTGCAGATCGTCCCGGTGGGTCTGGCCGGGCAGCGCCCCCACTTGCAGCGCGCGGTGAACCATATCGCCCACCGCGCGGCGCAGCGACCGGGGATTCAGTTCGCGTTCCGGCAGCGGGCGGACCGGGTCCGGGGCGTCGTGCAGCACCGACTGCCGGAATGCCGCCCATCCCCGTTCCTGCGGCTGGAAATAGCGCGCGCGGCCCAGTTTGTCGATGTGGGTGGCGGTTTGCAGCACGCGGGCGGGTGCGTGCGGATCGGCCTTATACGGTTCCACCAGCGGCGGCAGGACCGGATCGACTCCCGGCACGGATTCGGCGTCACGGATGGCGGGGTGGTCCCAATGGCCCCTATTCTCTTGTAGGGGCGCTGCTTGCCGCGTCCCTGGGCGCATTTCCGCAGCGGGCGCAGCAAGCAGCACCCCTACGAGTGGGGAATCCGGCACATGCAGCCAGCACGTCCCCCACGCGAAATCCAGCGGAGTCGGGTCGGGAGACGGATCGAGATCGGTGGTATCCACGCCCAACGCCGCCAGCCATTGACCGAGCCACGAGTCCGGCCTGAGCCGGTCCAGCGAACCGCTCACGATCAGATAATCCTGGGCGCGGGTGGCCCCCACGTACAGCAGGCGGCGGCGTTCGGCGCGATCCCGGCGGGCGGCGAGCTGTTTGGTATATTCCCAGGCGAAGGGGTGCGGATCGTCGGCGTCGGGATTTTCGACCGGCAGTGTGCAGGCCGCGCCCGCGTCAGGATCGAGCGTGAAGGTATCCGCGCGACCGGCCCGGTCCCAGGACGCATCGGCCAGGATCACCACCGGAAATTCTAACCCCTTGCTGGCGTGGACCGACATCACCTGGACCGCGCCCGCGACCTCGACCGCGACTTCACCTTCGCGGACTTCGCGGGCGGTCAGGTCGCGGGCGTAGGCGGTGAACGCGCCCAGCGATATCCGCCCCGATTCGCGGGCCAGCGCGACCAGTTTTTCGATATTGCCGCGCCGCCGGTCGCCGTCCGGCAGGCCGGTCAGCGTTGCCAGGAACCCGGTTTGGTCCAGGGCGCGGACCAGCAGATCGGCAATGGTGGCGCGTCCGGCCACGCCGTACAGGTCGCGCAGCACGGACCGGGCGAATTCCAGCGCGGGACAGTCCTCGTCCGGGAAATCCGGTACGGAACCGCGCAGCGCCCGGTGCAGCGGCGTATGGGGAAACGCCAATCGCAGCGCCAGCAGCGCGTCATCGCTCAGCCCGAACAGCGGCGACCGTAATACCGAGGCCAGCGCCAGATCGTCCGCCGGGTTGTGCAGCGCCGCCAGCAGATTGAGCAGGTCGCGCACTTCCTGCCGGTCGTAGTAGCCCTTGCCCGCGATGGTCACATAGGGCAACTGTGCCGCCTTGAATACGTCTTCGTACAGCGGCGCGCGCGTCATGGCCTGGAACAAAATCGCCACGTCGCCGTACTGCACCGGGCGGTAGGTATTTAATGTGCGGTCAAATACCGGGATTTCGGTGTGTACCATGCCGTGAATGTGATCGGCCAGCGTCCCGGCTTCCCAGCGCCGCCGGTCGTCCGCGCCGAAATCGGGATAGGTTTCGCGGTCGGGGCGCGGGAAGGCGTACACCGTCAGCGGCGCGGCCTGTTCGTCGTATTCGGCGGGCCGGAACGCTTCCAGCGGCGGCCCCAGATCGACCTCGTAGCGGGCGGCAGGACCCTCGCCCACCTGCAAAATCCGCCCGAACAGATCGTTAAACGCGGCCACCAATACGCTGTGCGACCGGAACGACATCGACAGCGGCAGGTCGCGCCCGCCGGACGCCAGCAGATCGGCGCGCACGGACCCGAAGACGCTCACGTCCGCGCCGCGAAAGGCGTATATACTCTGCTTGGGATCCCCCACCACAAACAACCGTCCCGCCGTGTTATTCCCGACTCCCTGCGCCAGCCGGGTAATGATGTCCCGCTGCGCCGGGTTGGTATCCTGAAATTCATCGACCAGGATGTGATTGAACTCCGATTCGTAACGCGCCACCACGCCGGGAAACTCGTTGACCAGCCGCCGCGCGTGCGCTTCCAGGTCGTCAAAATCGAGCGCGGTCCGGTCCTGTTTGAGCGCCGCGTATTCGTCCGCCGCCGCCCGGATCGCGTCCCGCCACAGTTGCAGCCAGCCCGCCGCCTGTACGTCGCGGTCGCCGGGCCGGGGCAGCATCGCGCCCAACAGACCCTTCGCCCGGTCGCGGATCGTTGACAGTTTTAGCTTAGCATCGTCCAGCCGTTCTTTATCCCCCCAGTTTTTGGCCGATCCGACGTTGAGCTTGATCCCGCCCGCCAGCGCCTCGACCGCCGCCAGCCATACCGCCAGATCATCCCCGTAAAGCGCGTCCCGCTGCGCGAACACGATCTCCCA
>JAFGTJ010000344.1 GCA_016934195.1 Anaerolineae bacterium
AAAGCAGGAGAAAAAAGATTTTTTCTTCTCTGTGATCTCGGTGTCTCTGTGGTGAAAAAAAATTTCTGCCCCCAAATCCGAACGCACCCGCGTCGTAAACCAGTTTTTGGAAACGTCCAAATGCGGTATGATAAAGGTAACCGCCGGGCAACTGGGGGAGCGTGAGGGCAATCGAGGGTTGTCCGCACCCCCGGGGACGTCCGGCGGTCATTACGTTATACGGGGGCAGGTCAAAAAAATGGCGCGTAAGATGTGACCTTGTCCCCCGCCCCGCCGCTATATTCCCTCTAAAGACACATGGAGATGAGAACATGAAACAACCGTTGACGACTCTCGGATTGGTACTGCTGCTGATCCTGGTCCTGACCGGAAGCGCGGCGCTGGCCCAGGACGGCGGCACGGATTCCGCCCCCGGCATGATCACCTACAGCCTGCCGGATGGCACCGTCTACCGGATCGCGGCGCAGCAGGATAACCCGTCAAACGCGGAACCGGAAAATATCTCGGCGGCGCTGGACGCGATCACCGGGGAAACCCGCTCACCGGGCGCGGACGGTTGGCTGAATATCGCGCCGGACGGTGGCTGGCTGCTGCTGGAAACCGAACGGTTCGCCGACGACTGCGCGGGCTGGGCGTGCCTGGTCCTGCTGACACCGGACCTGCAACACGCGGAAATTTTGCGCACGGCGGACGGATTGCCGGTCCGGTCGGACGGATTCGCGGCGGTGGCGTCCGGTGGACAGATGGTGATCATCGTGATGGGCGACGGTCCACACAGCCTTGACCTGTGGATGACGCAGCTTATCCCGACCAGCGCGGTCGCCGTATGGAGCTATCCGGCCCTGCTGACCGCCGACTCGCCGTATGACTGGCACGGCCAACCGGCGATCTCGGCGGACGGCGTGCGCGTGGTATTCGACTGCGGCCCGGTCCCCTACGGGCAGGACGGGACCGCGATCTGCGAAGTCAGGACCGACGGGTCGGGCTTCCGCGTGGTGCTGACGCCGGACAATCCCCAGGACGCGCTGCACCATCCCGATTATCTGTACAACAGTGACGGTCTGGAAAACGGGATCGTGTTCGAGAACGACCGGGACGGCACCGAGGCGATCTGGTTTTTGCCGCTGGACGAATCCGCGCCCGTGCTGATCAGCGGGGACGCGACCAACGACAATTCGCCGTGTTCGCTGCCCGATGGCCGGATCGCGTCGTTGTGGCTCAACCGCGAAGGCGGCCAGGGTTTCCACGAATTGAAGCTGATGCAGCCCGCCGGTCCTAACAGCGGCGCGTTTGATATGCTGGTGATCGATCTCGACGTGTTGGACGGCGGGATCGGCTGTGGGGCCATCATTCCGTAAGCGCCCGGTTAGGATACCCATAGAATACGGTACAGAATCCGGCGGGGATGATTGACATGCGCCGCTCGCGTCATGTATACTGATCTGGCAAACGAACAGATGTTCTGGTTTGTGACAAGAGGAGGGTGTATTGTGATGATCCAACCGATCCAGCCGATCCAGCCACTCCCGGCGCAGCGCGTGGGGACTCGCGCCGATGAATAACGACCAGACCACGCGCAGTCACATTTTACGCTACATCATCGCGTTCAAGCGCGATCACGATGGGCTGACCCCGACCGGGCGCGAGATCGCGGGCGAGGTAAGCATTGCGGAATCGACCGTCCGCTACCACCTGCAACGGCTGCAAAACGATGGCGCGATTCGCCTTTCACGCCGGGGGATCACGGTCGTGGGCGGGGAGTGGTTCCCGCCGGATGAGGATTAGCCGGTATTCGCCTGTGACGGCACCTTCGCGCCTGTCACAACAAAAATAAACCGGGCGGAACCAGTCCGATCACAACGCATTCGCCGCCGCCAACCCGGAGAGCGCCGCCCCTTCGACACGCGGCCCGGCGAACGCATCCCCCGCGAAAATCAGGGGCGGCAGTCCGGCAGCAACCCGGTAGCCGCCGCCATACGCTGCCGCCGGACGGGAATATTTCCAGCGGTGTAAATGCGACTCCACGATCTCGGTGTCGTAGCTCTTGTACAGGTACAGCGCCGTTTCCAGCGCGATCAGGATTTCCCAATCCGGCTTGTCCCACAGAGTACGGCTGTAGGACGGGCTGGCGTGGACGGTGATCAGCATGGCCTGGGGCGAAATCCCCTTACGGCGGTTGTCGGCAATCCAGCTAATCGGGGCGTGGGGCCGCTGCACCGCACCCGGTTCCGGCAGCCGCACCGTGCCATGTACCCAGAAAACGCCCGCCAGACACGGCTCATAGGCAACGCCTTCCAGCGCGGCGCGGTCGTCCGGGGCCAGCGGCACCTCGGCCACATCCAGCAGCGCCAGCGCCAGCGGGACCGGCGGTGTCAGGATCACGGATTCGGCGTGATAGGTCCGTCCGCGCATATCCATCGCGGCCCAACCGTCATTACCCGCCACCAGCGATACCAGCCGCGCATTAAGCCGCACGTCGAGCCGGTCGGCGAGATGGATCGCCAACGCCTGGAGTCCGCCATATACCGCGTAGCGGGCGTGTCCGTCCACCGGGACCGCCGCCAGACTGCCTTCGCTCCACCCGCGCGACCATTCAAACACCAGCCCGCGTCCCTGCCAGCGCGACACCCATCCCCGAAAATCCCGCGAGCGCACGGTAAAAAACTGCGCGCCAATGTCGGCCCGGCCCGGTCCCATGACGTGAGTTGCCAGCCGCCCCCCGGCGACCCGGCCTTCGTCCACAATCACCGCCCGCCTGCCACGTTCCGCCAGGGCGACCCCGGCCATCAGGCCCGCAATGCCTGCTCCGACGATCAAGACTTCTGTTTGAGTATGCTGCGGCATATACGCACCTTCTACACCACTTACTAACTACTAACTTTCTAGCACATTATGAATTTTTCTGCTTGCAGAATCCCGGTTTGGCGTTATGCTCCTGGGGATGTATACCGGCTGCATACCAGGGAGCTTTCACCGTGACCCCATTCACCCGCCTGATCCTGATCGCGTTGTTTTTCCTGACGCTGGGCGTCGGAATCAGCAGCGCCCAGGGCGACGATCCGCCCACCCCCACCCCCGATCCCGGCTGGACACCGACCCTCACGATCCTCGCGCCGGACGGCCAACCGCTGGCCGGGGACCTGTACCTGCTCGGCGCGCAGCAGCCCACCGTGATCCTGCTGCACCAGCTTTACGCCGACCGGACGCAGTGGGGCGATCTGCCGGGATCGCTGCTGGCGGCGGGCTTCAATGTGCTGGCGGTGGACGTGCGCGGGCACGGGCTGACCGGCGGGGATATCCGGTGGGACCTGGCGGTCGAAGACGTGGGCGTGTGGATCGGGTGGGCGCGCAGTATGGGCATTCAGGGCGCGATCTCCAC
>JAFGTJ010000001.1 GCA_016934195.1 Anaerolineae bacterium
CGCAACCCGGCGCGACATCTGGCGGTGGTCCAGATGGGGCTGGCGCTGCTGGCGGGTTTCGGCCTGGACTCGCTGTTATTTTCTACCGCAGAGGCACAGAGCACACAGAGGGTAAAAAATAGTAGAGAAAAACTCCGTGCTCTCCGTGTTTCTTCGGTGAATGTTTTCCGCTGGCGGGTGGCGGGAATCATGCTGGCGTGTACCGTCGTGCTCACCGCCGGACTGACCCCCATTGACGTATCCGACTCGCTGGCGACTCTGCCGCAGCGCGTGATCCGGGGCGTGGTGTGGTTCCTGGCGGCGGTGCTGGCCCTGATCCTGGTCCTGCAACTGGTCCGCGCCAAACGGAGTCGCGGGGCGTTGGTGCTGCTGCTCGGCGTGATCGCGCTCGATCTCGTGTTATACGCCCAACCGCTGCTCTACATGGGGCGCGAACCGGGCCACCTGGACTACCTGACGGCGGACCAGTTCCCCGATAACCCGCGCTACATGGTCGCCTTCCACGAGGAAGAATCGCGCGAATCGGTTAAGCTGCTGCACGCCGAAGACAGCGGTATCCCGATCCTGAACGTGTATTCAAGCATCCTGCCGGAACGGGCGGTCGAAGCATCGAACCTGCTGGCAGGACGTCCGGCGGAAACCTACCTGGAAAATCACATCGAACTGTTCGAGATTGCGCGGCCTGATTTGCTGGATATGTTCGGGGTGCGCTGGCTGCTGGTCGAACCGGATACGCCGATTTACGCCGATCCGTCGCTGCGGCTGGTCCGCGAGACTGCCGGTATCGGCGTCTACGAAAACCCGGACGCGCTGCCGCTGGTCCGGCTGGTGCCCGAATGGACGGTCGTGGCAGACGGCGCGGCCTCGATTGAGTGGTTAGAGGAACCGGGTCACGATTACGCCGCCGAAGCCGTGATCGAAGGTGATCCGCCGTCCGTTGAGTGCCCGATCTACGATGGTCCGGCGATTGATACCGTGACGCGCTTCGATCTGGAAGGCGGCGACATTCACATCACGGCGATGACGGCGGGGCCGCGCCTGCTGGTGGTCAACCAGACCTACGTGGACGGCTGGCGGGCCTGGGTTGGGGCCGGGGCCGGGAACACGTCCGGCGACTCCGCGACCGTCTACCCGGCCTATCACCGCTGGCTGGGTGTGCTGCTGCCCTGCGAGGGCACGTATGAAGTGCATTTGCAATACCTGCCGCACAGTCTGCAATGGGGCGCGGTGATCTCGCTGGTAACGGTGATCGGGATCGCGCTGGCGGTGGGGTGGATGATTTTGAGACGATAAAAAACCTTACCCTTCCGGCAGCTTTGCGATTTACCCCTCCCTAAATCCCTCCCCGCAAGCGGAGAGGGACTTGACGCTCGACGGAATTCCCCCTCTCCGTTTACGGGGAGGGGGCCAGGGGGAGGGGTAAACAAAGGAGCCACAATGACGGATAAAACAACACCACCCCGCCGCGCGCCGCTGTGGGCGCTGGCCGGACTGGTCCTGGCGATCTGGGGCGGGATCGGCGTATGGACCGCTGACGAGTGCGCCGCCTGGATCGTCCCGGCTACCCTGGGCGCGCTGGCCGTATCGCTGATCCTGACCGCCAGCGCCGTGATTCCCCATCCCCTGGCAAAACGCGCCCAGGCCGCGATCCGCGCCGCGTTTGGACATCCCGCCCGCGCTGCCGGGATCGTGATCGTACTGCTGGCGGTGTGGGTCCGGCTGCTGTGGGCCGACCGCATCATCGACCTGCCCGCCCTCAAATTTTACCTGCCGTTCGCGCTGGTGTGGCCCTGGTTGGTGATCGCGTACCTGATGGCGACCAGCGATCCGCAGCGGCACAAACTGAGCAAATTTACCAAAATCGCGGCGATGCTCGGTTTCTGGACACTGATTATCGTGATGGTGCTGGAAGTGCTGTTGCGCGTGGCGGTGTTCCAACTGCCGCCCAAACTGCGCGCCCAATCCGCGCCCGCGCTGCTGATCCTGCTCGGCAGCCGGGACGTCGAAATGATGCCGCCCCAGGTCCCGATCCGCGAATACTGGTGGGCGGGCAAGGAACAGGATTTCACCTACGAGCCGACTGACGGCGACCTGTTCTCCGAAACATGCCTGAGCGAAGACCCGCCGCCGTCCGAAACCGCGCTCGACGTGGCCTACACCTATGACGAACACGGCTTTCGCGGCGAACCCTCCGGCCCGGTTGATCTGGTGGTAGTCGGGGATTCGTTCACCCAGGCGCACGTCATCAACAGCCCGTTCTGGGACGGGATCGCGGACTCGGTCTATGCGATTGGCGCATCGGCCAGCGGCAGCGTGGAGCAGGAATTATTATTGGAAGCGTTCGGCCTGCCGCGCGATCCGCAGGTGGTGGTCATGGCGTTCTACGAGGGCAACGATCTACAGGATAGTTGGAAATTCCACGAGGCGCGCGAACGCTACGAATCCAGCGGCGGGGACCGGAATCCGCTGGCGCTGCACAGCCAGTTCCGGCCCGCGCGATTCCTGATGACGTACAATTTGCTGGTCTGGCTGGCGGACGAACTGAAACCTTCGGGCGACTGTCCCTTCCCGGTCACCGACGCTTACGGCCACCGCATGGGGTACTACCCGGCCTCGTTTTCGCTGATGATGGTGGACGCGGACACCTTGCGGACCAGCGAGATATATGCCGTGACCCGTGACGCGATCCTGGACGCCGCCGCGAAAACGGAAGCCCAGGGCGCGACCTTCGTGCTGATGTTTATACCGAACAAAGCGCATACCCACTGGC
>JAFGTJ010000002.1 GCA_016934195.1 Anaerolineae bacterium
CCGTTGGTGAATGTGTGTGTGGCGGTGGACGCGGCCCGGCTGCTGGCATTGGAATTAGGACGGCTAACGTAGGGACAAATTCATGAATTGCCTCTACCGGACGGTAGAATGATTCGTTTCTCGGAGAAAAAACTTATGACTCGCAAAATGATTATTGACACCGACACCGCTTCGGATGACGCCGTTGCGATCCTGATGGCGCTGCAAACGCCCGACATCGAGGTCGAGGCGCTGACCATCGTGGCGGGCAATATGCCGGTCGAACAGGGCAGCATCAACGCCCGCTACACGGTGGAACTATGCGGCAAAAACGTTCCCGTTTATCACGGCGCGGAACAACCCCTGATCCGCGAATCGTACCGGGCGTACTTCTTTCACGGGCCGGACGGCATGGGCGGCATGAATTACCAGGCCCAGACGCCACCCGCCGAAGGGTACGCGGTCGATGTGCTGATCGACACCATCAAGGCCAATCCCGGTATTATCCTGGTGACGCTCGGCCCGCTGACCAACGTGGCATTGGCGCTCGGCAAAGCGCCGGAGATTATGCCCAACGTGAGCCGCTGCGTGGTGATGGGCGGCGCGGCCAACGTGGTCGGCAACATCACGCCCGCCGCCGAATATAACATCTGGTGCGATCCCGAAGCGGCCCGCATGGTGTTCCGGTCCGGCCTGCCGGTGGAAATGGTCGGGTGGGAACTGTGCCGGGGCGGGGCCAATCTGGACGACGACGAGATGCGCTACTGCAAAGAGACGATCAATACGCCGCTGGCGCACTTCGCCATTGACTGCAACTTCTCGGCCATCGAAGCCAACCGCAACTGGCTCGGTGATCCGGGGTTGGGCCTGCCGGACCCGGTCGCAATGGCAATTGCCATTGATCCGACAATCTGCACGCGCAAAAGCAAGCATTTTGTGGATGTGGAATGCGACGGCACGTTCACGCGCGGCATGACGGTCGTGGATCAACTGAATTCGGCGGCGCGCGATGCCCAGTCCGGGAACGACAACGCGGCCATGTGGCGCGTCCATGCCCAGCGCGGCGATCCGACCGTGACCGTCTGCTGGGAGATCGACAACCAGCGGTGGAAAGAATTACTGTATAAAACCATCGGCGGGTAGGGGACGAATTGGTTTGCAGGGGCAATTCATGAATTGCCCCCAGGACAATTTACGGAAAGATACTACAGCCTGCCAATTTCCTCGTAAGCCGATGGCGGAACCTGCCGGGGGCGCTGGGCATAAGGCTCCAGCACCGAGCGGACCTTTGCGGCGAGTTCCAGGCCGGGATTCCCTATATTGTTCGTCACCCAGCCAAAAACCTCGTCTAAGGCGCTGCGGTTAAAGCGGTTAAGCGTGACCCACAAATCGCCCGGAAAAGTCAGTTTTATCTCGTCCCCAACCCACTCGAACTGGCATTCGGGCAAAAAGAACGTTTGCCAGTCATCAGTGGGCCACCCCCAGGGCTTGCCGTATTCCGTGTATAAATTCAGCTTGGAGAGCACAACGGCGGTCCTCTGGGAATGGGTCAGACTGGGAACTTTTACTTCGGGCGTGCTGGAAATCTCCGCCGGTGGTCTGGCGCTCACAGGCTCAGGCTGAGCAGGGACACCCAGTTTTTGTAAGGCTTCTGCCGCTGCCTTTCGCACATCACCGTCCTTATCCTGAAGCGCGGCCCTGAGTGGTTCCACTGCCCGGTCATCGCCGAGTTTTCCTAAGATGCCAGCCGCCCTTTTCTGCGTGAAGCTGTCCATATTCTGGAGCACAGTAATGAGCGGTTCCACGGCCCGGACATCCCCAAGCCTTCCCAAGACGATTGCCACCCAGGTCCGCACATAGATATTCCCATCCTGGAGCGCTTCGAAAAGCAGTTCGCCCACCTGTTCCTTGCCAAGTTTTTCCAGGGAGTCAGCCGCGTGGGCCTGCACATAGTCGATCTGATCGCCGAGCGCGGCAATAAGCGGCTTCGCCGCCCGCCCATCCCCAAGCTGTCCCAGGGCCTGGGCCGCAGTGGACCGTACATAGTGCGCCCGATCCTGAAGCGCCGCAATGAGCGGTTCCACCGCCCGGTGATCACCCATCCGTCCTAAGATCGACGCGGCGGTTGACCGCACATCCTTGTCCGCCTCAGCGGTGCTTTTTGCGTTGTAGGTTAATGCCTTGATCAGTCCTTCAATATCGCGCTTATTTTTCAACTTCCCAAGATTGGGTGGTCCAAAGAGTGGCATTGTTTTTTTCCTCCCCTTTTTTGACTCTTTATGCTTTAAAACAAGAAATAGTGCGCGGCCACATAGAAAAATTTTCGGTGGTTTATCATGATGGTAAAATACAGCATACCATTATGATAGAGCGAACAACACTATGTAATGTCATTATAAGCTGGTTTGGGGTGCGTTGCATGAGAATCTCGCTTTGATTCGAGGAGGAAATCCACATGGCGTTTGATCGTGACTTCGTGGGTGTGGGCGGGCTGGCCTATGACCTCGTGCTGCGCGTGGATCGCCTGCCCATCGCCGACGACAAATACCCGGCGCGGCTGGTCGGCAAATTACCGGGTGGATTCATCGCTAACGCGACGTGCGCCGCCGCGCGGTTGGGCCTATCAACGGGATATCTCGGCTCGGTGGGCGACGACGACGAGGCCAACATGCTCCGGCAGGATTTCGCCCGGTGGGGCGTAGACCGAGCGGGACTGCTCAGCGTGGCCGGAGAACCGACGCCGTTCACGGTGGTGCTGGTGGACGAGCAGGGCCAGCGCGCGATCCTGCTGCCCGCTTCGCCGCTGTATCACCTGCCGCTGGATACCGCCCAACTCACCATCGCGCGGCGGGCGCGGATCGTGTATACCTTCCCGCGTGATATGGACTGGTGCGAGCAGTTGCGCAGCGCGGCGCGCGATTCCGGCGGGCTGTTCGCGCTGGACGTGGAAAACGCCGTGCCCCTGCGCGGCGCGGCCCTGCGAACCGTCATCCAGGCGGCGGACGTGGTATTTTTGACCGACGCCAGCCGGAAAACGCACGATCTCCCACCGATCCACGAACTGGCACAAGCGGACCAATGGGTAATCGAGACGGCGGGGGGTCGCGGCGCGTATGGGATCGCGGGCGGGGAGTCGGAACCGGTCTTCGCGCCCGCGCATGAAGTCCCGGTCGTGGATACAACCGGGGCGGGCGACTGCTTTCACGCGGCGCTGCTGGCGGCCAAACTGGACGGCGCACCCGTGATCGAGGCGCTGCGATTCGCCAACGCTGCCGCCGCGATCAAAGTCCAGCACGAAGGCGCGCGCGGCGGGCTGCCCACACGCGCCGAGGTCGAGCACCTATCAGGTCGGTCAAAACACTGAGCCGCACGCTATCATCGGGCGCTGCGTTTCGTCCAGCCCATCGAGCGCCTGATCTGTGACGTGTTAACCGGGTGTAGGCAAGTGGGCAATTCCATCCGGTTACAATAAAATCTGTGACAAATCGACCGTGTTGAATGTCGCTTTGGCTGGTATCAAATTTTCCGATAATCCCTGATATATAGTCCGAGGTGACGGCTTCAAAGGCGGCACGGGAGAAGCCAATAAAAAAGGAGGATATATAAATATTAATCGGTTTTAGAAGAAAGCATACTACCGGTTTAACCCGTTTTGGCTAAGATTTTACGTTTTTTGTCTATTGTCTTTTGGCTGCACATTGGATGTGCGCATATCGTTTAAACCAGTTAATGAGGTGAAGAAATGAAGAAGCTCGTTTTTCTGTTTTTGATCGTGCTGATGGTAATCCCGGCTGGTATCTCGTTAGCCCAGGACAAGACTGAAGTTCGTGTTTGGATTGCCTTCTCGGACTACCGGCTGGATTGGACCAAAGAACGCGCCGCCGAATTCAATGAACTGTACCCCGACTATGAGGTCATCATTGAAGGCTTTGAGAGCTACAATATCGCCTTTACCGAAACCGCGCTGGCTGCCGAACAGGGCAATCCCCCGGCGGTAACGCACTTCTTCGAAGCCGCGACCCAGGAAGCGCTGGACGCGGTAGGTCCCAATGGCGAACCGCTCTTTAAGTCTGTGGCCGAGGCCATCGGTGATCGCACCGAGATCAATGGCGTGCCAGTGGTGTTGGATGACGTCGTGAGCGCGGCGGCAGACTACTACACCGCCAACGGCGAATTCTACTCCATGCCCTGGAACACCTCCTCGACCATCATGTTCTCCAACATGAACATTCTGGAAGCGGCGGGCGTCGAAGCCATTCCCGAAACCTGGGGCGAACTCGAAGCGGCCTGCGAAAAGATCATGGCGCTGGAAGATGGTCCCGACAACTGCATGACCTGGCCGAACCATAGCTGGTGGCTTGAACAGACGCTGGCGCAGCAAGGCGCGGACCTGTCGAACAACGGGAACGGGCGCGAGGGCCGCTCAACCGAGGTCTTCATGAACAGCCCTGAAGCGATTGCCTACGCCCAGTGGTGGAAAGACATGAACGACAAGGGTTACTACATCTATACGGGCGTGGTGCGCGATTGGGGCGGTACACAAAACGCCTTTGAATCGCAGCAAGTCGCCTTCTTGCAATTCAGCAGCTCCGACGCGACCCTCATCCCCGCCAACGTGCAGGACGTGTTCCCCGCCGTCGTCAGCCGGATGCCCTACAACGAAGCAGCGGGCTATCATGGCAATATCATCGGTGGCGCGACTCTGTGGCTGAACAACGGCCTGAATGAAGAAACCGAAACCGGCGCGCTGATGTTCCTGAACTGGTTTAGCAACCCCAAAAACGCGGCGGAATGGCACCAACTCACCGGCTACATTCCGATCACCAACACCGCCTACAATAACCTGGTTGAAGCGGGCTGGTTTGAGGAAGTGCCGGGCGCGGCGGTTGCAAACATGCAGCTTGACCTGATCCCGACCACCGGCGCGCTGATCGGCAACTTCGTGGCGATCCGCGATACCTTCACCGACGCGATGGAAGAAATCCTGATCAACGGTATGGACGTGGAAGCCGCCTTAAACGAGGCCAACGAGAAAGCCAACGAACTGCTGGAAGAATACAACCTGCTGTACGCTCCTGAATAGTAGTCCTCGCGTATGTAAATAGTTACACTATGGGGCAAGACGATGGTCTATCTTGCCCCTTTGTGCTTTTGAGGTGGAAAAACTATGACGTTTTATTCCAATATGCTGCCGGTGTTCATCGTGACGGTAGTGGCCGGAGCCTTGTACATCGCGTCAATTTTCCAACGCTTCAAACGGCCCGTGATTTACGGCGTGGGGATTGGAGCGGTGGCCGGGTTGGTCGGCCCGATGATCTTCATGGCCCCACTCGATTCGTGTACCTTTGAAACGGGGCGCGAACCGATAGATTACTGGTTTGGGATCGTGCTGTTTGTATTGGGCGCGGCCCTATTGTTGGGGGCGGCTCGATGGGTCGCGCGTTTCTGGCTCTCTGGGCGCGCCATAGCTTCCCTGGTCGAAGATCAGACCACGATGGGCGTTTACAAAGCAAGCCCACTTATTCCGGTGCTGCTTCTGCTGCCCACAATTATTATTTTGACGTTTTTCCTCTATTATCCTTTGATTGACACATTTCGGCTCTCTACCCTGCTCGTCAAACTTGGCGCGCCCCGCACGGTCTTCCGCTGTGTTACCAATTTTACGGACTTTTTCGAGCCGGGCGGTTTTGACTATACGGCCCTGGCGTTAGTTTTAGGGCTGGTGATCGCATTCCTGGCCTACCAACCATTGAAAGAGGCGGGCGGTTCTGAACTGCGCGCTGTCTTTATCTACGTTTCTGCCATTGTGATCGCGTTCATGCTGCTTAACCGGATCATCGAACCCGATTACCGCGAAGTTTTGTTTAACACCTTTTTTATTGCGTCGGCGATTGTGATTCTCGGTTTGATTTTTGGACTGGCGATTGCCTATTTAGCCTACCAGCCGGTGAGGGGGGCGTTTATTTACCGGACCTTGCTCATCTGGCCTTACGCGATTTCACCTGCCATCGCCGGGATCATTTTCTTCGTGATGTTCGATCCGGTGTCCGGCGTGATCAACCACATCATCGAATTGCTGGGCGGCGAAGGGCTGGACTGGATCAGGGACCCCTGGATGGCACGCGCGGCGATCATCATCACCAGCGTGTGGAAAACACTGGGCTACAATATCCTGTTTTACATTGCAGGACTGCAAACTGTGCCGGGAGATTTGCTCGAAGCGGCGGAAATTGACGGGGCGAATGCATGGCAGCGTTTCCGCAATATCATTGTTCCCGCGCTGTCCCCCATTACATTTTTCCTGATCGTGACCAATTTGACTTATGCGTTCTTCAACATTTTTGGCACGATTGATTTCCTGACCAAAGGGGGACCCGCTGGCGCGACGTCGGTCAGCATCTACGAGATCGTCGAACTGGGTATCCGGCATAAAGACCTGGGCCGCGCCGCCGCCCAGTCGATTGTATTGTTCCTGATGGTCATCGGTGTGACGGTCTTCCAATTCCGCACGTCCGGGCGTCGCGTAACGTATGGAGCGTAAGGTTATGTCTACCATCACAACATCAAATCGTAAAACCGCGCGGCCCGCTTACGCCAGACGGCGTGAGAGCTTGCTGCCCAAACGCTGGTACGTGCATATCCTGCTGTGGATCACGATTTTTATTGTCGGGTTTCCGCTTCTTTACGCGATTGTCGTCAGCACCCAATCCAATGCCGAAACACTCTCGTTTCAGGCCACGTTTGGATCCCATACGCGCGCCAACCTGGAAACCGTGATCGTGGATCGTAACCTGCTGCGTTTCATGTGGAACAGCACGCTGCTGGCGATCTTTGTGACCATCGGCAAAACGATCCTGTCGCTGCTGGCGGGGTTGGCGTTCGTGTATTTTCGGTTTCCCGGCAAGTGGCTGGTATTCGGCTTCATCCTGATCACGCTGCTGATGCCGACCGAAATGCTGATCATTGCGTTATTCCGGCTGGTATCCGAACTGGAATGGGGCAATACGTTTTGGGCGATCTCCGTGCCGTTTTTAGCCAGCGCCACCGGATCGTTTTTGTTCCGGCAGCACTTCGCCAACCTGCCCTCGGAACTCTCCGAGGCCGCGCAGATCGATGGGGCGAATCCACTGCAATTCCTGATCCGCGTGCTGATCCCGATCAGTTGGAACACGATTGGCGCGCTGGCCGTGATCCAGTTCGTGTATATGTGGAATCAGTATCTATGGCCGTCGTTGATCATCAAGGACGAGCGGATTCAGGTGGTGCAGGTGGGTCTGGGCGCATTGCGGAATGCTGAGGGATCGCTCACCTATGGCCCGATGATGATGGGCGCGGTCATCGCCACGATTCCGCCGGTTGTGGTGTTCATTTTGTTGCAGCGGCAGTTTATGCGCGGGTTCGCCATTTCACGCGACAAATAATGCCCAGCGCGATCCGGCGGTAGCAAAAAACGCTGATCTGGTTACGGTTCACAGATCAGCGTTTTGGACCGCTCAGGAAACCAATCCCGATCAGGACGGTTTGGGCAGCTTGACCTTAAAGACGCTGCCTTCGCCTAACTCGCTTTCGACCGACACTTCACCGCCGTGCTGCTCGACCACCGCTTTCACGACCGACAGCCCCAAACCCGTGCCTTCCTGCTGCCAGTGCGATTCCAGCTTGACGCGATAAAATGCGTCAAACAGGTGCGGGATATCCTCGGCGGGGATGCCCAGGCCGGTATCACTGAACAACAGGATCACATGGTCATTATCTGCCTGGAGCGTGACCTTGACTTCGCCACCCGGTGGAGTGTATTTGATCGCATTCGACACCAGATTGTCTACCACGCGCTCCATCCGGCTGGAATCCAGGTTCAGCGTGAGTTCGGGATCGGGCGGATCGTAGAGCAGTTGGACGTGTTTGGCAGTTGCTACCAGATAAAATCCACTCAAGCAGATCTCAAGAAAACTAGCCAGCCGGACCGGGACCAGCGTCAGATCGGTACGCATCTCGACCTGGATCAAGTCCAGCAGGTCGGTTACAAGGGTGCGCATCTTGTCCACGCTGCTTTCGACGCCTTCAATAGCGCGTTCCAGAATGTAGGCGTCTTTCTCGGCGACCGTGACTTCTTTCAGCAAATCGGCATAGCCGGTAATAATATTCAGCGGGTTGCGCAGATCGTGAGTCGCCATACGGATAAATTCGTTTTTCATATTGTCCAGCGACTTGAAATACTGCCGGTCCTGCTCGCGCAGTTCCACAATCTGGCGGCGCTGGTGGACCAGCGTGAGCTGGCTGGCAACCCTGGCGAGCACCTCTTTCATTTTCACCGGCTTGGTGATGTAATCCACACCACCGACGTCAAACGCGCGCACAATACCGTCCACGTCGCTGAGGGCGCTGATAAAAATCACCGGGATATCGTGGGTCGATTCGTCATTCTTGAGGTGCTGGCATACCTGGTAGCCGTCCATGCCGGGCATCCAGATATCGAGCAGAATCAGGTCGGGCGGCGTGGTATGCACTATTTCCAATGCCGCCGGACCGTCCAGTGCTTCGGTCACCGTGTACCCACTGGTGGACAAAATATCGGCCAGAAGACTTAAATTGGCCGGAGTATCATCCACAATTAAAATTGCGCCACTTGTTGTATTTGTTTGGTCCGTCATCATCACCCCTTACCAGTCCCGCGCACGCCTACCCCACACACCACATTATTGTACCATCCCTATTGTGCAAAAAGTGCCGTTTTTTGTCCAGCGGCTAACAGAGCGACAGAGCAGTTAATGGAATTCCAGGCAGCGCCCATAAAATCCGTCCATCGCCGCCGCCTCTGCCGGATCGTGCTCCGCGACGGTGGCGATCAGGGACTCCCAACTGATAGCGCGGAGATCGATCTGGCTGCGCGTGGGCTTGAACCATTCCCGGTACCACTCTTTTTTATCAGCATACTCGTCGCTGTTCTTGTAGTCGCTGACGCGCTGTTTGACCTTCTGCTTGATCGAATCGCGGTGGAGGTCTTCGGCAAATACGCCCTGGTCGATCTGTGGCTGGGGAGCCAGCACGTAAAACCCGATGCGCTCCATATCCGGCGGGTAGCGGTTGGCGCGGCGCAGTGTTTCGGCAATACAGGCGACGGTCCGCGCCGCCTGGTCGAAATAGGGCGCGCGCCAGATGCTTGATTGCAGCGGATCAAGCAGCAGGGCATCAAGCACGATCAAATGGGTGGCGTCGCGGCGCAGCACCAGCCCGGTCAGGATATCCCCGTCGCCCACGTCAAACTGGCCGATGACGCCCGCCGCTTGCATCCGTTTTTCCGCCAGCCGGTCGTCCGTATGGCGGCTGAGAAATGCCGACGGCAGCAGTCCGTCCGAATACCACCGCGCGCCGTTGGGAAAGGTCAACGGGTGATCCGGCAGGTTAAAAGCCGAGTACCAGTTGAGCAGCAGCCGCAGCAGCCAGGTTTGATTATACAACGTGGTCGGCGGAAACAGCGGCGAACCGGCGGTACACGTTTGCAGCATCGCCAACACTCGTTGTAACGCCATACAATATGCCCCTTACGAAGAATTAGCCTATGTGATTGTATCGTGATTGTGCGCTGAGAAAAAGTAGGCTGTTTCATTCGGGTCCACAAACAACCTATTGCTGATTTGTGGCGCGTGCGTAACAAACGGCCTCACCCCCCGGCCCCGACGCAACCGCAGGTTGCGCCTCCATTCAAAATGGAGAG
>JAFGTJ010000345.1 GCA_016934195.1 Anaerolineae bacterium
ATACATTGGGATTTTCTATATGGCAGCTCGTCGAAATTCGGTTCGCTGGACCCGACGGTTTACAGATGGTGTACAAGAATTGGGCCGGACTCCGTTCCGATTCGCCTTCCATCTCGCCGTCGCCCGTCTGTTAATGCAGTGGCGCTCCCTGTTGACCATCGTGGCGGGTGCAATCCTGGCCGCCTCGATTGGCGCGCTGGTGCCGCTGTATACTACCGCGATTGCCCAGGTCGGCATGACCCAACGCCTGGACGAAGAACCCGCCCACGACGTCCACGTCACGGGCAGTATCAGCCTGCGCGCCAGCACGGAATGGGCCGACGGTGCGGGATTGCAAGACAAATCCTTCGCCTCGACGCAGCAGGTCTACAACCTCGCGGACCAGGATTTGGGCGTGATCGATCACTGGGTCGATGAAATCATCGTCTACAACGAAACCGAGGCGATGGGCCTGTCGCTGGTGGTCGAGGGCAGCGACGAATTGCAGCCCTTGATCGGGATGCGGGCGCGGCTGGCCTATTACGCCGACTGGCCGCAGCGCGTGAGCGTGGTCAACGGGCGGCTGCCGCTCGATATACCCGAACAGGACGGCGTGGACCTCGAAATGGTGATCGGCCTGGCGGTCGCCAACGAGATCAACCTGGACGTGGGCACGATCCTCGTCATGGACCAGCGCATGAACGCCAGCGGCGAAACCGGCAGCGGGCACCCGTCCAGCCAGCCGGTCACCGCCCAGATCGTGGGCATCGTGTCGCCGCTGGACGAGGACAACGCCTACTGGCTGGAACCGTCGCCGCTGCGTTTGCTGGATAAACAGAGCGGGGCCGGGTTGTGGGATTACGAATTCGTGGCGCTTTCCACCTCCGACCGCGTGACCGATGTGGCGATCAACTCGATCCCCGATACGCCCACGCGGATCGGCTGGCGCGTGCTGTTCGCCCACGATAATCTGCCATTTTCGGAAGTGGACACCGCGCGCGATGCGTTGGGCCGGTTCGAGCGCAACATGCGATCCACCTTCGTGCTGGAAGACACTACCACCAGCGCCGATACGCAGAGCAGCGCGCCCGATCTGGCCTTCAATTACCACACACGCCTGATCGATTACGACACGATCCGCCGCGACCGCGACGACGGCATTTTGCTCGACTATACCAAAGAGGTCGAACTGCTGGACGCGCCGTTTGGCCTGCTGCTGCTGCAAGTCGGCGCGCTGGTGCTGTTTTACCTGATGGTCACGGCGGCGCTGGTCCGGCGCGGCGAACGGCGCGAGATCGCCATGCTGCAAAGTCGCGGCGCGTGGGACAGCCAGATCATGCTGCTGCGCGGCATCGAGGCGCTGCTGATCTGCGTGATCGCGGTGCTGATCGCGCCGGTCCTGTCCAAGCTGCTGCTGACGGCGCTCGGCCCGTCGGTCGCCAATACCGAAGAATTCCCGCTGCCGCTGACGCGCGAACCGTTCCTCTACGCGGCGATTGCCTCGGCGGTGACGTTCCTAACCCTGATGGGCACGCTGCGGCCCGTGCTGCGCCTGCCGCTGGTCCTGGCCGGTGGCGCGGCCTCGCGCAGCGAAAAACAGCACTGGTGGCAGCGCTTTTACCTGGACGTGGTGCTGGCGCTGGTCGGCGTGGGGGCGCTGTGGCTGCTGGTCCGGCGCGGATCACCGCTCAGTGACGTGAATCTGGGCGGCAAACAGGCCGACCCGCTGATGCTGATGGCCCCGGCGCTGCTGTTCCTGGCGTTGGGCAGTATGGCGCTGCGCTTCTTCCCGATCTTCGCGGCGCTGGCGGCGCGGATCACGTCGGCGCGCCGGGGACTGCTGGGCGCGCTGGCAAGCTGGCAGCTCAGCCGCGAGCCGGTCCATTACGGGCGGATCACGTTCCTGCTCGCGCTGGCGATTGGCATCGGCTGGTTTGCGACCAGTTTCCGCGCCACCGTGTCCAACAGCCACCAGGATCAGGCCCGCTATCTCGTCGGGACCGATGCGCGCTTTGTCGAACGCGACACCCGCCTGAACGTCAACCGGGCGCGCACCCCCGATTATTATATGGCGGACGGGGACGTGAGCGCCGCCAGCACCGCCTACCGTATTTATAACGCCAACCTGAGCACCAGCCTGACCGGGGACCTGCGCGGCACCATCCTGGCGATTGACCCCGATACCTTTGGCAGCACACTCTACTGGCGCTCCGACCTGGGCGCAATCTACACGCCGCGCGCGCCCGGTGATCCGCCTGCCCTGCCGGTCCCTGGCGAAGCGCTGCCCTTCGTGCCGGACAAAATCGGCGTGTGGGTCCGTTTCCAGTTCGCCACCTTCCAGGGCGGTGAACAGGCGTACCGCGAGAGCGTGGGCCGCCTGACGCAGCGCACCGAGATCGGTCTGCGGCTGCTGGACGCCGAAGGCGCGTGGATCACGGTGCCGGTCGCGCCGGTAGAGGTCGAGTACCTGCGCGCCGGGACCGATTCCCCCGGCACCAGCGCGCGCGCCTATCTCGCCAGCGGGTGGGTCTACTGCGAAGCCGATCTCGCCGCGCTGGAATATATCCCGCAGGGGCCGGTCAATCTGGTCTCGTTCTACGTGGAATACCGCGCACCGGGCGCGCAGGGCGAGCGCGGGATGCGGCTCACGTTGGCCGACATGATGCTGATCGACGCCGACGGCGCGGCGACTCCGCACCGCGTCTTTGCCGACGGCGCGTGGGAATTCAAGTATGATCGCGGCGCGACCGCGACCGGGGACGTAACGCCCGGTTGGAATTTGCCCGGCGAGCCGCAGGACAGCATATACATTTCCTGGGAACAGGATGCGCAGCGGACCATCATCGGCGCGCTGCTGAACTATCCCGAACTGGGGCCGATGGACGCCGTGGTGAGCCGCCGCGTCCAGGAAGACAACGGCCTGACCTGGGGTCTGGAAGCCTCGCCCTTTACGCTGATTGGCATTCGCGGCACGAGTCTGCAATTCCAGGCGGTGCAGGTGACAGAATACTTCCCGTCGCTGTTTAACCGGGTGCCCGACGACGCCACGCCCAAAGGCGACTCGTTCATCGTGATCGACGCGCGCGAGCTGATGTACCGTCTCAACCGGCGGCCCAGCGCGACGTATTACCCCGACGAGGTGTGGCTGAAGTTCGGGAACGGCGTAGACGAACGCAGCGAGGACGCGGTGCGCGATTTCCTGCGCGAGCAGAGCAGCGCCGAATCGGGCGGCGGCGTGGTGATCCTGAGCGATGTCACGCTGGCCGAAGAACTGGGACGGCTGCGCACCAATCCGCTGGGGTTGGGACTGCTCGGCCTGATGTATCTGGCATTTATCATGGCGCTGGCGCTGAGCGTGGTCGGGATGCTGACCTACGCCGGGTTAACGGCCCAGGCCCGCCGGACGGAATTCGGCGTGCTGCGGGCGTTGGGCCAGTCGTCGCTGCGCGTGGTTGGGATGCTGGCGTTGGAGCAACTGTTCGTGATGGCAATCGGCGTGACATTGGGCGCGGGACTGGGTTGGGTGCTGTCGTCGCAAGTGGTGCCCACGCTGGCGCTCGGCGCGACCGGCGAAAACGTGATCCCGCCCTTCGTGATGCGCGTCGAAATGCGCCGCATCATCGAATACGGCCTGATGATGGTGGTCGTGTTGGGGCTGGTGCTGAGTTCCAGCCTGTTGTTGGTCCGGCAATTGTCGCTGGCGCGCACGCTGCGGTTGGGTGAGGAATAGCGGTTAGCCCCTCCCTAAATCCCTCCCCACAAGTGGAGAGGGACTTAATATGCCCGACTGATTCCCCCTCTCCGCTTGCGGGGAGGGGGCCAGGGGGCGGGGCTAACTCGTCATTGAGGATTGAATCATTATGACATTTAGCATGATTTTGAAACGGATGCGGCGCGAATGGCGTTCGCTGGCGATCCTGCTGCTGGCGGTGTGCCTGCTGACCGGCTTCTTTGCGCTCGGACCGTTTTATATCCGCGCCGTGACCGATGTGGGCCTGCGCGTCGAACTCGACAGCGCCCCGCCGGAAGACCGGTTAATCTCGCTCATCATCGATGGCGAGCCGATTACGCCGGAATCGCTGGCCGTTGTCAGTGAGCAGTTGGGCGATCTGGCGGTGGATTACGTGGATTATATCCGCGCCGACTACACCCCACCCGCCACGCAGGGCAGCCTGGATACGCCCGGACTCGCTACCAGCGGTTATGTCTTCCGCTATGGCGACCCGGTGACGCCCGTTTCGCCGCGCACCAACCGCGCCTACCAGCCGTTCGCCTTCAGCCACATGCCGGAGATTCTGACGCTGGTGGAGGGCCGCTGGCCGGTTCGCCTGCCACCGCCCGCCGACGTGAATCCGGTCGGCCTGAGTGACGCCGAACAGCACGCCCGGCAGATCGGCATTTACAATCGTGGGCAGGTCGAAGTCATCGTCACGTCCGCCGTCGCAGCGGAAGCCGAACTCGAACTCGGCAGCCGCATCGTGCTCGGCACGCTGTACCCCGATGGCTCCGGCAGGACCGCTTCGATTGTGGTGGTCGGCATCGTGGACCCCATCGACCCAACCGCCCCGTTCTGGCAGGGGAACCGCAGCTTTTTAGAGGGCGTCGAGGTCGATACCGGGTTGGGCGTGTTCCGCTATGATTTCGGTATGGCGACCATCCCCGAATCCTATAACGACTGGCTGCGCGACGTGGTGCCCGGCAGCAGCTACATTTACAAGATCAGCACCAATACCGACACCATCAGCGCCGACAACATCCAGGAAATCAACGACAGCTTGCAGATTTTGCAAAGCCGCCTGAGCGCCTACCATCCCGGTATCAGCGTGCTTTCCGGCCTGACATCGCTGCTGGAAGGCTATTCGGCGGACGTGTCCGACACCGAAGGGCCGATCATTCTGCTGTCCGGCGCGATCCTGGTGATGCTGCTCTACCACCTGATCAACACGGTGGCGCTGGTCCTGGAACAGCAGGGACCGGAATGGAGCGCGCTTGTCAGCCGGGGCGCGAACGTCCGGCAGTTGGTCGGAATGCAGTTGGTGACGGTTGGTATGTTAGGGCTGCTCGGTTTGATCGCCGGGCCGCTGCTGAGCATCCTGTTTATGCGCCTGCTGGAACGGTACGGCCCGCTGTCAACCGCGCTTGGCGGGCGGTCGCTGGGCGCTATCGGCATTCCCAATATCTCGATCTACCTGAGCATCGGGGCGGCGGTGGCGGCGGTGCTGGTCCTGACACTGCCCGCTTTCCCCGCCGCGCGCCGGAGCCTGCTGAGTCTCAAGCAGTTGGTATCGCGGCCCCCGACGCGGCCCGCCTGGGCGCGTTACGCGCTGGACCTGATCCTGATCCTGATCGGGATCGCGTTCCTGCTGCGGCTGTACTACATGGTCGGCGGCAACTTTGGCGACCTGCTGAATAACGTGATCGCCGCGCCCGGTGACGTGGTGGAACTGATCGCGGATAACCTGACCGAAACCGGCGGACTCAACGATCCGTTCAACCTGCTCGGCCCGGCGCTGATGCTGACCGGGCTGGCGCTGCTGTGGCTGCGGCTGTTCCCGCTGCTGATGGACGGCCTATCGCGCCTGTTCCGCAACAGCCGCCACCTCACGACGCCGCTGGCGGTGTGGAACGTCTCGCGCGATCCCGGCCATTACGCGCAGTTGGTGCTGCTGCTGGTCGGGACACTGGCGCTCGGTACAGCCTCACTGGGTCTGCGCGAAACCCGCGACCGGGGCGCGTGGAATACCGCCCGCGACGAAACCGGCGGCAGCGTCCGCGTGGAAACCGTCCCCTACCGGCTGGACGTGAACGACGTGGAATGGGACGAGATGGACGGCGTATCGACCGCCGCCGCCTTTATGCGCGTGGTGGGCGATCCGGGATCGACGGCGCAGTACAACGTAAACATATTCGGCATCGATCCCGACTCCACCGCCAGCGCGTTTTCGGTCCTGAAACCCGTCGCCGATCCGTTGCGGGACGTGGAAATACCGCCCGCGCCGGGGATGGAACTGCCGGATAACGCCTACATGCTGACGGTGCAGGTTTATTCGCTGCCGCAGGCGCGCGACGAAGACCCGGCGATCTCGGTTCACCTGACCGCCTATGTGCAGGACGCGCTCGGCGTGCCGTACCGCGTGGTGCTGGAACCGCCGAATCTGGCAGTGATGGCAGATGACATAAGCGGCGGCGCGGACGAAGGCGAAACCGATCCGCCTACCCCGGTCGAGGAATGGCTGACGTTTGAGGGTTTGATGCCGGAACGCGGCCAACGGCCCTACCAGTTAATACGGATCGGCATCAACAGCCGCCAGTCGAACATCGACGCCTTCGAGCACACGATCTACATTGACCGCATTGGCTCACAGGACATTTTCGGCACGACGACGCCGTTAGAGAGCTTCGAGGACACGGGCAGCACCGACGCGGGTATTGAATCCAACGATTGGCACGAGGCGCAGTTCGCCAATCCGTATGCGGCCTCGTGGGTATCGTCCACTTCCAATGTGAGCCGGGTGCGCGGCGTGTTACTCACCCCGGCCACCAACACGATTGAACCGATTGACGGGCCAACGGCGCTCCGGCTGGATTACCGGATGGGGCGCGTCGGCGGGCAGAACCGCGAGCCGTCGCTGGTGGTCAACTCGCCGGATATTGGGCGTTTGCCGGTAATCGTCAACCGGGCGTTCGCGGAACAGTTCGCCGGGACCGGCGCGTACCGTTCGATCACGGATGAGCCGCTGGCGGTTGGTGACGAGAAAAATATCGTGCTCAACATCGGCACCGGCTCGGTCGAACTCGGCTACCGGGTGGTGGGCGTGGTGGACGAATTCCCCACGATGGGCGACAAACTGCCCATGATGGCAACCCATATCGACCTGCTCCAGCCGGTGGTCAACCAGGCAGCGGCGTCCAACAACTACTTCACCTTCAACGAAGTGTGGATGGAATTACCCGACCGCGAACCGTCCGACGCGCTGAAAGCCGAGATCGCGGGACTGGACGGCGTGAACAATGCGGCGTTTGCCTGGGACCGCTTCAAGGAAATCCAGCGCGAACCGCTGCCCAGCGCCATCGAGGGCATGTTATACGCCGGGTACTGGGTCAGCCTGCTGCTGAGCCTGCTGGACTTCGCCTTCTATCTGGTAGTGACGGCGCGCCAACGGTTGTTTACCTTCGGGGTGCTGCGCTCGTTGGGCTGGAACGCGGGCCACATCTGGCGCTTGCTGCTGATCGAGCAGATCACGCTGATCACGCCCGCGCTGATCATCGGCAGTCTTATCGGGGCGGGACTGGCCTACCTGCTGCTGCCGTTCCTGGCGCTGGTCGGCCACGAATCGCTGCATCTGCCCTGGTTGAGCGTGGGCGGTCTGCTGCTGATTCTGGTGGTATCCTTTACGGTATTGATGGGGATTGCCGCCGTGTTCCTGCGCCGTATGAGCGTGAATCAGGTCTTGCGGTTGGGCGAGGAGTAGCGAATTAGCCCCTATCCCCCCGCCCCCCTTTCTCCACTTGTGGGGAAAGGGGGAGAAAAGACAGCGTAGGGGCGCTGCTTGCCGCGCCCGATCCGGCGAATGGAAGGGACTTAAGCCGGTTAGCCTCACCCCCCGGCCCCCTCTCCATAAAAAATGGAGAGGGGGAGAACAAGCAAGTCCCTCTCCGCTTGCGGGGAGGGATTTAGGCAGGGGCTAACCCAGGGCATTATTCAGGTACAACACCCGGCGCGGCAGCGTGCCGGTGCGAAGATCGAACAGGACAGATATAGGACACACACACCATGACACAAGCGTCTACGGCCAGCGACCCGGCAGTGCGGGGTGAGAGCCGTCCCATTTTTATCGAATGCGAAAATCTGGTCAAAATTTACAAGGTCGCGGACCTGGAAGTCGTCGCCCTGCAAGGGTTGGACCTGCTGATCCGCGAAAGCGAAATGATGGCCCTGGTCGGACCGTCGGGATCGGGCAAATCGACCCTGATGAACATTTTGGGCGGGCTGGACTTCCCGACGGCGGGGCGCGTGCGCGTGGGCGAGCATAACCTGCTGGAAATGACGCGCCGCGATCAGGTACGCTACCGCCGCCACATGGTCGGCTTCGTGTGGCAGCAAACGGCCCGCAACCTGCTCCCCTATTTGACGGCGGTGGAAAATGTCGAGCTGCCGATGGCGCTGGCCGGGTTCCCCACGAAGGAACGGCGCGACCGGGCCGGGCACCTGCTGGATCGCGTCGGGTTGGGCGACCGCCTGAAACACCGCCCGGATCGCCTGTCCGGGGGCGAGCAGCAGCGCGTGGCGATTGCGGTGGCGATGGCGAACCGGCCCGCGCTCCTGCTGGCCGACGAACCGACCGGCGAAGTGGACAACGCCTCCGCCGAACAGATTTTCCACGCCCTGCGCGCGCTCAACGAGGAATTTGGCGTCACGGTCATGGTGGTCACGCACGATATGACGGTCGCTACCCGCGTGGATCGCGTGGTGGGGATGCGCGACGGGCGAACGAGCACCGAAATTCTGCGGCGGCGCGACGGCGACGTGGCGATCCGCGAGGAAGAATACGCCATTCTGGACCGGGCCGGACGCCTGCAACTGCCCGAAGCCTATATCGACGCGCTGGACATGGAAGATCGCGTCCGGCTGCGGCTGGAAGACGATCACGTCGGCGTGTGGCCGGAGCATACGCAGCAGGGCGAAATGAGCGATAACGGGAATTAGCGGTTAGCCCCTCCCCC
>JAFGTJ010000346.1 GCA_016934195.1 Anaerolineae bacterium
CGGCCCATACGCCCGCCGACACGGTGCGCCCGGCTCCCTGGAACGTCAGCGGGACAAGGTTCAGCCCGCCGCCGGAAATGTTTTGCAGCGTGAAGACCCGCACCGCCGCATCGTAGATCAGCAGCAGGTCCTGTTCCGCGAGATTCACGCCCAGGGTGGGAACCGGCGTTGCAACGGCCCCGCCGGAGAAGTTCGCCGCGCCCGTCGCGGCCAGCGGGGAGCGCGTGAAGACCGGCAGCATATCATCGCTCGCGTTGTTGGTCAGGTTGACCAGCCCGTATCCTCCGGCGTGCATCAGGTAGACTTCGTAATTGCCGGTGACGTTGCTGGCATACGTGAGGTATTCCCCGTCCGGCGACCAGGATATCCCGGCCACGTAACCGCCGTTGGTGGTGTACTGCATCAGGTCGGAGCCGTCCACGCGCGCGCTGAAGATTTCCCACCGGGTTGAGTCGCCCTGCACCGTCGCCGCGAATGCGATCCGCGAACCGTCCGCCGACCACGTTGGATACCGGGCAAAGGCGTCAGGGCTGACCAGCGCGGGCGTCCCGACTCCGGTGGCGGGCGAGGCGTAGATCGCGGTGTGTCCCTGCGCCAGATCGACCTCGTAGGCCACCCACTGCCCATCCGGCGACCAGACCGGCCTGTTTTCGTTGGACTGGGGCGACAGGTCGCTGATCGCAATCTGGACCGGGTTGGAACCGTCGGCGGCGCTCATGACGAACAGGTCCAGCGTGCCGTTACCGCCCCGGTCGGACGAGAATACGATCCGCGTGCCATCGGGCGACCAGGCGGGAAACCAGTCGGCGGCGGGGTGGTTGGTCAGGTTGATGACGGTCCGGTCGTCCAACCGCTGCGCGAAAATGTCGGTCTGGCTGTTGGTATTGGAGGCATACGCGATCCGCAGTCCGTCCGGCGACCAGGTGGGCCAGGTTTCGAGCGTCTGGGGCGTGTTGGTCAGGTTAATGGCATTGGATTCATCAATGAGCCAGATATCGTTGCCATCGCTGACCGCGAGCCGCGTGCCGTCCGGCGACCACCTGAGCGACTCCCCTTGTGTCACCGTACCGCCGCGCGTGGTCTTGTTCGCGCCGGTGGCGTCCATGACGAAAGCCGTCATATTGCCACCGCTGGCGCTGCCGTTTATGTAGGCGATACGAGCGCCGGGCAGGGTGGGAACTTCGCCCGCCGCCACGACCGCGTTCTGGTACGGCCAGGGTTCGATCCAGTAATCGCCCGTGATGCCTTCCGCCGTCCAGCCGGTTTGACCGTTCCAGCGGCGGACTTCCCACCACCAGAAGCTTTCGGCGCACTGGGCCGGACCGATCACGGTGAAGATTTCGCCCTGCGGCATCACGCCGAGCACCACCGCGTCGGAGGCGAAAGTCTGGCGGAGGTTGCTGCCGACGCCGCCTTGCAGGACGGTGACGCGCCCACTTTGCTCGACGGTCATACGCGGGGGCGGGGCGGTCCCGCAGACTCCCTGCGCGGCGGCAGGTATTGCGGCGGGCACGGGGAGCGCCGGGATCAGCAGCGCGGCGATGATGATCAGCATCAGAAATTTTATACGCATAGGGGAGTTCCTCCTGATATTCACCAATCCAAATCGTCCGCCGAGAGGCTGTCGGCTTCGGCGTCGTCCGGGCTGTCCAGATCGTCTAAGTTATCCAGGCCGGTCGATTCGCTCCACACATCCGAATCACCGGACGCGCTGGCGGGTGCGGATTCCGGCAGATCGAGGCGCTGCATCATGGTCGGGCGGCTGTCCCAGGCGGGCGCGGCGGGCATGGCGTCCGGTGCGGGCGGCGCATAGGTGCCGGGGAACCACAACGTCCCCAGCCAATCGCGCAGCGATTCGAGCATATCCGGCGTGAGGCGGACCGCCGCCTCGAATCCATACGGCGAAAAGGCGTACATACGGCCATGCCCTTCCCGCACCACGAAGACCAGGAAGGGGTGCTCCCAGCGGTCGCGCGTCCACAGGAACGTAATGCCGTTTCTGCGGTGCATCAGGTCCAGCCAGCGTTTGCGGTCGACTTCCAGCAGCGGCGAGAGCGTAAAACGCAGCCCTAACGCGCTGAACAGCGTGAAGGTGAAATCGACGGTCGCTTCCGGTCCGCTGCCCAACAGCAGATCGACCGTGAGCAGGGCCGAGTCGTCCTGGGCGCTGAAATGGGCTGTCACCTGGCGGCGTTGGGGCGCGTCGGAAGGATGGCTCAGGCGGCTGTAGGACAGCAGCGGGGCGTTGGCGTAACGCCGTTCCAGGTCGCCATCGAGGTCGATTTTTCCGGCGAAAAAGTCTTGCAGCAGGACCGGGGCCTGGACTTGCAGGCTGCGCGAATGCCCGGACTCGCGCAGGTCCAACCCTAAGCGCTGGCGGTCCTCGTTGGTGATGCGCCGGGTAAACTCGCGGGTCCGGCGGATCAGTTCCTCGACCGGGATTTCGTCCTGGGGAATCAGGTTGCGTGGATCGGTCTGGTCGGGCATGGTGTCTCCTGCGTGGGATCGCGGGTATCGGTATGGGGTGGATTATACGGCACCCGCGCCGGAATCGAAAGGGGATGAAGAACGGGTAGTGTAGCTTTGTCGGTTGAAATTAGAATACGGGTAGGGACCTCCAAAAACGGCCTCACCCCCCGGCCCCCTCTCCAACCCAGTTGGGGAGGGGGAGATGCGCGTCATGTGCCTCGACAAGTACCCCTCTCCATAGCTTTTTCGAGCGCCAAGCGAGGAAATGCGTCTCGGATGGAGGTCGTATGTGCAGCATACGCGGGGATATGAGGGGGTGAGGCCGTTTATTCGATACAGTACCGAAGAACGGCCTCACCCCCCAGCGATGCGCGATCTGCCCGTGCACGGAGATTTTGCAGCGGCGGTGTATGCGCCCCGCCCCGGCGCGCTGCGCGCGCGCCCGCTGCGCGGGCACCGACCTCCGGTCGGTCGGGGCGGGGCTGATCCGCGCTAGTCCCGGCGTTTCCCGCGCCGGAGACTCTGCCGACCGTGCCGCGCCATCTCGTCGGCGTAACCCTCGACGCCCACCGCCTTGATCCGTGCGATGTTGGCGGGACGATCCGAGCGGAAGATGAAACCAAAAATGCGCGACATGACGTTATCGAATTTCTTGCAGTCCGTCACCTGGGCGAACTGGGCGCAGGCCGCGCAGGTGGCGTAGCCGTTATCCTGGCAGCAGGTCCGAATTTTGCACCAGCCCGCTTTTTGATTCTCCGCGCAGCCGGGGCATTTGCCGCGCTTGTATTGCGGGCACGCGCCGCAGTACAGCCCACAGAACGCTACCAGGGTGGGATCGCCTTGTGCTGTTTGTGTTGGGTCTGTTGTTGCCATGTTGGATGCTCCTCATGTGTATACGCCGGACACTTTCAGACATCTCATTTTAGCACGCATGTTCTGCGATATCAAATCGGTCAGACAGGCAGGGCTGACTCATTCTGACAAAAAAACGCCGCAGAGGGCACAGAGGTCACAGCGGGCACAGGGGCCGCAGAGATAAAAGAAGGTTAAGGGAAAAAATGAGAAAAACTCTTTTTTCTTCTTCTCTCGGCGCTCTTGGCGTGCTCTGCGGTAAAAATTTAATCTGAATGAATCAGTCCTGGTCAGACAGGACTCGTTGACTAGTTATGATATGCATCATGTTAATCTAATAAACATCTAAGATGCGTCTAAAATTCCTCTAATGTCCCGATGGTATGCTATATCACATGACAATCTGCACACACAAGGATGGGTACATCATGGCAAGCAAGAACGGCACCAACGGTAACGGCCATATTCACACCGTAGCCGAGCGCATCGCCACCCAGGAATTTGAACTGGGCGAAGTGCTGGATCACCTGCACGATCATGATATGACGGACAGCAAAGCCCTGATCGAAGACGCGGTAAAACTGATTCTGCTCAATGTGGGCGAAGACCCCACCCGCGACGGGCTGTTACGCACCCCGCACCGCGTCGCCAAGATGTACGGCGAACTGCTGGAAGGCTACCAGCAGGACGTGGAAACCATCATCAACGGCGCGATGTTCGAGGTCGAATACGGCGAGGGCGAAATGGTGATGGTCGCCAATATCGAGTATAACTCGATGTGCGAGCACCACATGCTGCCGTTTACCGGCACGGTGCATGTCGCCTACATCCCGCGTGATAAGGTCGTCGGGCTGAGCAAAATTCCGCGCATCGTGGATATGTTCGCGCGCCGTTTGCAGGTCCAGGAACGCCTGACCAACGAGATCGCGGACGCGCTGGACGCCCACCTGGACCCGGTCGGCGTGATGGTGGTGGTCGCGGGACAACATAGCTGCGCGGCGCTGCGCGGCGTGAAGAAACACGGCGTCAACATGGTCACGACCGCCAAGCGTGGCGAGTTCCGCACCAACAAGGACCTGCGCGACGAGTTTTACCGTCTGGCGGGGATGTAAAAAGCGATCAGCTTTCAGCCGTCAGCTAGCCCCTCCCCCTGGCCCCCTCCCCGCAAGCGGAGAGGGGGAAACGTGGCTACGTGTTCAAGTCCCCTCTCCGCCAGCGAAGCGCAGGGGGGAGGGGATTTAGGGGAGGGGCTAACCACAGGAGACGCACCCACCATGCACCTTGACCAAAAAGTCGCTCTCGTCACCGGAAGCGCCCACCGCGTCGGGAAAGCCATCGCCTTAGCGCTGGCCCGCCGGGGCGCGCACATTGCCGTCCACTACGGATCGTCGGAGCAAGCCGCCCGCGAAACCGTCACGGAGATCGCGGCGCTCGGTGTGCGGACGATCCCGGTCCAGGCCGATCTACGCGATCCGGGCCAGATCGAGGGACTGTTTAAGGCCGTTGGGGACGAATTCGGGCGGCTGGACGTGCTGGTCAACAGCGCGGCCAGTTTCGTCCACCAGCCGTTGGACTCGATCACGCTGGATGATTGGGATGACGTGATGCAGGCCAATCTGCGCGCGCCGTTCCTGTGCATCCAACACGCCGCGCGCCTGATGCGGCAATCCGAGCGTCCCGCCGACCAGCCCGCCGCCATCGTCAATATCGCCGATCTCAGCGGCGTGTTTCCCTGGCATAATTTCGTGCAGCACGGTATCAGCAAAGCGGGCCTGATCCAGTTGACGCGCATCGCGGCGAAGGACCTGGGACCGGACATTCGCGTGAACGCCATCGCCCCCGGCGCGATCCTGCCGCCGCCGGGAATGGATTCCGCCGCGTGGGAACGAATGGGTCAGCACGTCCCGCTGAAGCGCGTGGGGCACGCCGATCACGTCGGGCAAACGGTGGTGTTCCTGGCCGAGCA
>JAFGTJ010000047.1 GCA_016934195.1 Anaerolineae bacterium
CACGCCCTGCCAGTCGTCCGCCGCGCCGGGGAAAAAGAAATTCTGGTGCTGGTCGTTCTCGTTCAAAAACAGGTAGCTGTGCGAGGTCTTATGCCCGTGCAGGCGAATGATATTGTTGACATTCACCTTCAGCCCTACCAGATAGCGGCTGTAGTCTTCGCCCAGGCGGTCATCGCCCAGGATCATGGCAACCCCGGCGCTCAGGCCCAATTTTGCCAGCGCAACCGCCACGTTTGCCCCGCAGCCGCCAAAGTGAAAGCGGTCGGGCACGGTCCGCAGCAGGGCGGTTTCGCCCACTCCGGGACTGTGTGACACGCGCGCGATGTAGTCGATACTCGGATATCCGGTTGCCAGTACGTCCATAGTGTTATGAGTCCTTTCTGAGCAGGGCTAACGCTTCTTCAAGCGCCACGACGCGCCCCATATACTTGTCAATGTCTTCCAGGTTCGCCTGGTGGAGATGTTCTTTATCGGTGGAGACGCATTCACGCGGCACGATGACGTGATAGTGGTATTGGAACGCATCCTGCGCGGTCGCCCGCACGCACACGTTGGTTTTGGTCCCCATCAGAAATAGCGTGTCCACGCCGTTATCGCGCAGCACCATGTCGAGATCGGTCCCGACGAACGAACTGTAGCGCCGCTTGTTGATCACGTAGTCCTCGGCGGCGGGTTCCAGCGGCGGCGCGAGTTCGACGCCAAACGTGTCATCCATGCAGTGTAGGCGCACATTCTCCAGTTCCCAATCGGGCTTCCCGGCGCGGTGCGAGTCAATGATCCAGATAATGACGGCTCCCTGCTGGCGGGCCGCCGCCACAAACCGGTTGATCGGCTCCACAATGCCCGCCGCCTGGGGATGCGGCACTTTGCCGTTGGGGTCTACGAAGTCCTTCACCACATCGATTACAAGTACAGCCTGTTTACCCATATGTTTACCAACCCTTTTTCCATTCTTTGCGTACTGAGATCGCTACCAACGCGATGATCACCATCAGGTAGGGCAGCATTTGCAAAAACTCGTTCGGGAATATGGTATCGCGGAACTGCAACCGGAATTGCAGCGCCTCAAAAAAGCCGAACAGCAGGCACGCTACCGCCGTCAGACCGGGCCGCGCCGCCGCAAAATACACCGCCGCCAGCGCGATGAAGCCCCGGTCGTTGGTCATTTTCTCGCGGAAATGCGCCAGATCACCGACCGAGAGATGCGCCCCGGCCAGTCCACACAGCGCCCCGCCCAGGATCAGGGCGAGATACTGCATTCCGGTGACGGAAATGCCCGCCGTCTGCGCCGCTTCGGGATGCTCGCCCACGGCGCGAATGTGCTTGCCGACCACCAGCCGGTACATAAAAATCGACGTGAGTGGGACCAGTATCCACGAGACATACACCAGCGGCGAATGCCCGGAGATGATCTCGCCCACCACCGGGATATCCTCGATCAGCGGGATATCGATGGGGGTCAGTTTGATCACGTTGGCTGGCGCAAAGGTGCCACTCTGATCATAAAGGATATCCATCAAATATGCCGTACCGCCCGCCGCCAGGAAGTTAAGCGCCAGCCCTGCCACGATCAGATTGGCGCGCAGCGTGATCACCGAGAGCGCGAACAAAGCCCCTAACGCGGCCCCGACTCCCGCGCCGCCCAATACGCCGATCCAGGTGGAGCCGGTTTCGTGCGCGACCACCACCGCGCCAAACGCTCCGGCCAGCGCCATGCCTTCCAGCGCAATATTGATCAGGCCCACCTGATAGCTCAGCAGGCCCGCCATGCCGATCATCAGCAGCGGCGTAGAAATACGCATGGTGGCCGCCAGCAGTTTTACGATATCAATGTCCACCCAAGTGCCTCCTGTTTGCCCAACCCTGGCCCGGCGTTAGCCCCTCCCTAAATCCCTCCCCGCAAGCGGAGAGGGACTTCACGCTCCACAGGATTCCCCCTCTCCATTTATGGGGAGGGGGTTAGGGGGAGGGGCTAAGTTCTACGCCACGTCTGCCGCCGCTTCTGGTTCCGTATTATGGGTATGATTCCCTGAATTGCCCTGATCCGCTGCTGCGCGCCGCCGCCGGGCCAGAAAGTCCAGGCTCAGGTCGATGGCGACGAAGAAGATGATCAACGCCTGCACGATGTCCACCAGGTCAATTGGCACGTCGGTAAACACCTCAATCGTGGTTCCGCCGCTGCGCAATACGCCGAACAGCAGCGCGCCGATCAGCACGCCGACCGGCGAATTACGCGCCAGCAGCGCAATGGTCATGCCGTCGAAGCCGAACCCGCGTGAAAACCGCGCCGAGAAATTGTAATGCACGCCCATCACCTGGCCCGCGCCCGCCAGTCCGCCCAACAGACCACTGATGAACATCACCTTGAGGATCGTTTTGCCGACGTGAATGCCCGACCAGCGCGCGAACAGCGGGTTATCACCTACCATGCGCGTCTCGTAACCCAACCGGAGCCGGTTCATCAGGAAGATCACCACGACGACGCAGGCCAGCGCCAATAGAAAGCTGCTGTTGAACTGCGAGCGTTTCACCAGGGCGGGCAACTGCGCCTTTGTCGAGATGGTTTTCGACATGGCGTTCGCCATCCCCGGCACGAAAAACGGCCCGCTCTGCACCATGTAGGCGGTGAACTCAATCGCCACGTAGTTGAGCATGATCGTCGTGACCACCTCGTCCACGCGCAGCCGCGCCTTGAGATAACCGGGGATCAGGCCCCACAGACCGCCCGCGATCCCGCCGACGGTGAAAGCCAGCGCGATCAGCAGCAGTCCCGGCAGGCTGGTAAACGTGAAACCGACCCACGCCGCAAACAGCGCGCCCATATATAACGATCCCTCGACCCCGACGTTGAATACCCCGGCGCGGAAGGCGATAGCCGTTCCCAACCCGGTGAAAATGATCGGAGTCGCGGCCAGCAGCGAATTAGCCCGCGCCCGGTCGGTGCCCAGGCCCCACTCGAACAATACGCGGTAGGTGTCCAGCGCGTCTTTGTCCGAGAGTTCGAGGATCAGGCCCCCGGCGAGCAGGGCCATTTCCAGCGTGATCACGACCCGCGCCAGATTGGTGATCACCCCGGTCCAGGCCGCGTCAGCGGAGCCGGTATCGCGCCGGTCCAGCAGCGCGGGCAGCACGAACCACAGCGGCGCGAGCAGCAGAATCCCGCCGACCGCCCCGGTGATCGCGCCCGCCAGCGCGCCGATCCACATGGCGCGCCCCCGGTGCCAGACCAGCGCCGCCGTGATTACCGCGCCGATCAGCGCCCAGACGATCACGCCGTACCATAGATTGCCCGATCCCTGCAAGATGGGCGCAACCATCCAATACGGGATCGGCGTGCGTTTTGTCAGCATAATGCCCCTTTTTTTCACCATAGAGACACGGAGAAGTAGTTGGGTTATTAGTTTTTGGTTGTTAGTTTGGATTGGGTGATGGTCCCGGCCTGATGTTCTCCGATTTAGCCAGAACTAATCACTAAAAGCCAACAACCAATAACCTCGGTGTCTCTGTGGTGAATCTTTTTCTGGTTCCCCGATAGACGCCCCTACGACACGGCTTCCGCCCGGCCCGCCATCAGCAGGCCCAGGCGCTCGCGGGTCGCTTCCGCCGGGGACAGTTCCCCGACGATCTGCCCTTCGAAAATCACCACGAAGCGATCCGCGATGGACAGCAGTTCGTCCAGGTCCGCCGAGAGCAGCAGGATCGCCGTGCCTTCTTCGCGCAGCCGGAGTAATTCGCTGTAGACGTACTGCGCCGCGCCCACGTCCAGGCCGCGTGTGGGCTGCGCTGCGATCAACACCTGCGGCGTTTCGGCCAGTTCGCGCGCGATGACGACCTTTTGCGCGTTGCCGCCGCTTAAGGTCCTGACGCGCACGTTCGGCCCGCGCACCCGGATGTCGAACTGCTCAATCGCCCGCCGCGCAAACTGCCGGATGCGCGACAGGTTCAAAATTCCCTGCTGCGAATAGGGCGGGGCGTGGTAACGGGTCGCAATCAGGTTGTCGGTCAGGCTGGAATCGCGGCTGAGGCCCTGGTGCGTGCGGTCCTCCGGGATCACGGCCAATCCGCGCGCGCGGCGCTGGCGGTTGCGTTCGTGGGTGACGACGGTGTCTCCCAGAATAATGTCGCCGCGTTGAGGAAACCGCAGCCCGACCAGCGTTTCGAGCAGTTCGCTCTGGCCGTTGCCTTCCACGCCCGCCAATCCGAGAATTTCCCCGGCACGCGCCTCAAAGCTCATGCCGCGCAGCGCAGGCAGGCCCCGGTCATCGGTGACGTGAATGTCGCGCACCACCAGCCGCGCCGGGCCGGGGGTGGCGTTGGCCGGACGCTGGATCACGTCCAGGTCGCGCCCGACCATCATCTGTGCGATGGTTTCGGGTTTCACGTCCGATACATTCACCGTGCCGACCACGCGCCCATGCCGGAGCACGGTCGCCCGCTGGCAGATCGTCATGACCTCGTGCAGTTTGTGCGTGATAAAAATCGCGGTCCGGCCCGTATCGATCAACCGGCGCAGCACCGCGAACAGGTCTTCGACTTCCTGCGGCGTCAGCACCGCCGACGGTTCATCCAGGATCAGCAGGCGCGCGTCCCGGTACAGCAGCTTGAGGATTTCCACGCGCTGCTGCACACCGACCGACAGGTCGGCCACCGTCGCGGCGGGATCGACTTGCAGGCTGAAGCGCTCGGAGAGTTCGCGCACGCGGTCCACCATTGCGCCCTGGTTGATAAACGGGCCGCTGCGTGGTTCGTAGCCGAGCGTGACATTTTCGGCCACCGTCATCGACGGGACCAACTCAAAATGCTGGTGAACCATATCAATCCCCAGCCGGATCGCGGCCTGGGGGTTGGAAATGGTCACGGGCTGACCGTTCAGCAGAATCTGCCCGGCATCGGGTTTTTCCATGCCATACAGGATTTTCATCAGGGTGGATTTGCCCGCGCCGTTTTCGCCCACCAGCGCGTGAATCTCGCCCTCTTCGACGGCAAAATGTATAGTATCGTTCGCCACCACGCCGGGAAAATACTTGGTGATGCCGGTCATCTGCAAAAAAGGCATTCGGTCCTC
>JAFGTJ010000347.1 GCA_016934195.1 Anaerolineae bacterium
CCGGAACAGGCCGCGCGCCGCGAACTGCTGGAAGAAACCGGCCAGCAGGCCGACGATTGGCGCTGCCTGGGTCGCTTTTTCATCAATGGCAACCGGGGCTGTGGCGCGAGTCATATTTTTCTGGCGCGGCAGGCCAAACAGGTCGCGCCGCCGGACCTGGAAGCCAGCGAGATTATCATCCAGCACCGGCTGACGCTGGACGAGGTGCGGGCTGCGTGGTTGGGCGGACGGATTCACCATGTCGGCACTATCGCGGCGGTGGGATTGGCCTTAGCGGTGATACAGGATGAATCGGGGGATCAAGCATGATTCGGATGCGGTCGGCGCGAACGGTGGATTTACCCGGTGTGGCGGCGGTGCTGCAAGACGCCTTTAGCGACAAGATGCGCGTGTTATTCGGCAGCCAACCGGCCAGAGTGCGCCGCCTGCTGGAAGCGCTGTATACCGGCCCGGTCGAGCGCGGCTACGATGGCGTGCTGATCGCGGAACAGGACGGGCGTGTGCTCGGTACGCTGACCATCGAACCGATGCACTTCACCGCCCAGGAGCGCCGCGCCTTCGAGAGTCTGGCCTTTCAGGAATTGGGAATGCTGCGCATGTTACGCACGTCGTTTTTGCTGTGGCTGCTCGCCCACGATCCCGGACCGGGCGAAGCCTATATCAGTGATGTGGGCGTAGCATCCGACTGTCAGGATCAGGGTGTCGGGCAGCGGCTTATGGATTACGCGGAACAGTGGGCGCGCAGCCACGACTACACCCGCCTGACGCTGTGGGTCGCCGGGACCAACGCCCGCGCGATCCACGTTTACCAGAAAAGCGGGTTTGCCATCGTGGACAACAAATCAAGCTGGCTGCTGCGCTTCGGATTTGGTATCCGGCACTGGCATTTCATGGAAAAAGTGTTAAGCGACGAGAATTTTTAGCGAACGAGGTTTTTTCGATGAACCAGACACACACTCTTTCCCACACGGACGTGGCGCGCATTGTGGCGGTGATTCAGCAAGCGCTGGAGAAAAATAATCAGGGCGCAGCAGTCGCGGTGGTGGACGCGCACGGCGAGTTACTGGCCTTCCTGCGCACTGACGGCTGCAAGCTGCCCTCAATCACGATTGCGATCAACAAGGCATTCACCGCCGCGCGCGAACGGCGGCAAACTCTGGCAGTCGGGGCCGAATCGCGGGCGGTCCCGTTCCCCATGACCAATTTCGGTGATCTGCGCTACACCGCCTGGGGCGGCGGACTCCCGATTTCTCACCAGGGTGAGGTGATCGGGGCGGTGGGCGTCAGCGGACTCACCGAACAGGAAGACATCAATCTGGCCCAGTTGGGGGTAGACCTGTTCAGCGAATAGGCCGATTATTAAACCTTCTTAACCGGGCACTAATTCACCCTTGAAAATCGCATGATGACGCTTTAAACTGGACCGGCTATGCTGGTGATGGTGCGTAACGGCGCGCCCGATTGCGGGTTATAGTCTGTGGGATAACGGTCGAGTAGCAGGGGATTTGCCCGGTTATGCGCGTGGCGCTTTTTACAGAAACGTTTTTACCCAAAGTAGACGGCATCGTGACGGTGTTGGTCCTGCTGATGGACCATTTGATCCGGCGGAATATTGAATTCGTGGTGGTCGCGCCCAAGATCGGTGATGGTGTGGGGGAGTATCGCGGCCAGCGCGTGATCAATGTGCCGAGCATGACCTTTCCCCTTTATCCCGAATTGAAATTCGGCCCGCCCACGCTCAGCACCTACCGCGAAGTGAAAAACTTCGATCCCGATATCGCCCACTTCATTCACCCTACGCTGGTTGGTACGGGCGGCTTGCTGATGGCAAAGCGCCTCAATGTGCCTACGCTGGCCTCGTTTCACCTGGACCTGGCAACTTATATGCGGCACCTGGGCTACGGTTTTTTGGAACCGGTCATCTGGTGGTATACACGTACCAATTTCAACGCGGCAGATTACACGCTGGCCCCTTCGCGGCAGGTCCAGCGCGATATGTGGGATCATGGTGTGCGCGATGTGGGACTGTGGCGGCGAGGCGTGAATGCCGACCAGTTCCATCCCCGCCACGCCAGCGCCGGGATGCGCGCCCGCCTGAGCGACGGTCATATCAATGACACGATCCTGCTGTACGTTGGGCGGTTGTCCAGCGAAAAGCAGATCGACACGCTGCGCCACGTTCTGACCCAGGTTCCCGGCACGCGGCTCGCCATTGTGGGCGACGGTCCGGCCCGCCAGGATTTGCAGGCCCATTTTGCCGGGACGCCCACGAAATTTATGGGCTACCTGCGTGATGAAGAACTCTGGTCGGCATTCGCCAGCGCCGATACGTTTGTATTCCCCTCCTCAATGGAAACCTTCGGGCTGGTGCTGATCGAGGCGATGGCGTCCGGTCTGCCGGTTGTCACCACGCGCGTCGGCGGCGTGGAGGATATGGTACGGACCGGCGTCAACGGGTATGCGTTCAACGTCGGCGACGTGCGCGGCATGGTGGACGGCGTGCGGGCCGTGATGTCGGAGAAAAACAAACGCGCCGTGATGGGCCGTAACGCCCGCCTGTTCGCCGAAACCCAATCCTGGCCCGCCATGATGGACGAACTTGTCACCTGTTACGACGACCTGATCACCGGGCGCGCGCCCTCGATCTGATCGCCGGACGGAAAAAAACGACAGAACTCACCGCTTTCGGAGGGGCGTATTGTATACGCTCCTTTTTATTTCATGTAATCTTCGTTGATTTTTGCTTGACTAAAAGTTAAAAATCAATCATGATAGATAGTATCAACCATCATCGTTCTTATCATTGGCATACATCATTATCAACTACGAGAGGCACTCATGAGCATTTCCGTTGCGTGGGACAATTCCGAAAAAACCGCGATCCGGTACGACTTCGATCCCATGTGGACCTGGCAGGATTTCGTGGCGGCTACCCAGGAAGACGACGCGCTGTTTGACAGCGTGGATCACACCGTTCATCTGGTGCTGAACATGCAGCAGATCAAGACGTTCCCATCCAATCCACTGCAACACCTCAAGCGGCTGTCCGGCCATCTCAACCCGCAGTTGGGCCTGATCGTGTGCGTGGGCAATAACGCCTGGGCGACGAAAGTGCTGGAAATTTTCTACAAAGTCTACGGCCAACGCGCTGAGGGCTTAACCGGCGTGGAGTCCGTGCATACCCTGGACGAAGCCCGCCAGATCATCGCCAACTACGATCAGGAAGTCAGCTAACCGCCCATATCGACCGAATCCGTGCCGGGACCTCCCAAAACGGCCTCACCCCCTGGCCCCCTCTCCAACCCAGTTGGAGAGGGGGAGATGCGTGTCATGTGCCTCGACAAGTCCCCCTCTCCATAGTTTGGCCGAGCGCCAGCGAGGGTAAACGTCTCGGATGGAGGTGTGCGCTC
>JAFGTJ010000048.1 GCA_016934195.1 Anaerolineae bacterium
ACTTTCCATAGTATCGCCTTTGGCGCGCAGGCTCAGTTCAACGGGGATTATGCAGCGGTTTCACGCCGCATAATCCCTTTTTCTTTGTCGGAGGCAAATCGCAGAATCCCGAAATCCGGCAGGAGTAGGTACTGCTTGCAGACTGAGTTGGTAAGCCTCTCTATATAACTTGGATTTCTTATAAACTTTCACAAGCGACGAGTAAACGTAGTTAGTCTCTGCCCCGGTTTGTTTTGCAAGTGTCAGGGCTTGTTCATATAAACGCTTTGCGGTTTCATACTCTTTTTCTTTGTAGGCTGCATCGCCCTGCTCAACAAGTTTGAGAATCGTGAGATTTGGATTGGACATATCAGACTTTTCCTCTAACAAACTCAATCTACTCGGTTATCTGTTTCTTTTACTATGACTTCTAAGGGTCTTCAGCCGCCCACCACAGCCGCCAGATGTTCACCGGGCGGTTGACGCGCACGCGATCATATTCCGCCGCCAATTCCCACGCCAGCCCGTCGATATTCTCGTGAAACGGTCCGTAGCCGCTGATGGCAAGATACGCCGTGCCGCCCGGCGGCAGGTCACGCTGAAGCCCGGCGATCAGGTCCCCGCGCGGGGTGGTTTCGCCCAAACACGTGATCGGGCGTGCTGTGAACAGGCGCAGCATGTGGCATACGCTCCACGTAGCATACACCGGCGCGTTTTGGGGTTCGGCAGCGGTGAGCGTGTCGGCGGCCTGCCGGATGCCGGGATCGCCGGTCAGCATACCGCTCTGGTAAAACAGGTCATTCAGCCCGGTAAAGTCTGTGCGAGCCGGATCGGCAAGTTCGGTATGCAGCCACGGCAGCGCGAACAGGCCAATCCACACGGCGAGCCCGCTACTGATCGCGGTCTGGAGTGTGAATCGTGCGCCGGGCCAGCGTAACGCGCCGATCTGCCGCCACACCTGCGCCGCCGCCAGCGCCAAAATTAGCACGACCGGCGCGGCCATCGGGACGTAATAATGTGCGGTGGGCAGCCGCGCCCCGGCGATCAACGGTGCGGTCAGGAACACCAGCCAGCTTAACAAAAACAGCGCCGCCCGCTGGCTGGACGCGATGACCAGCCCGATCACGAATGCGGCCCCGATCACGATCAGAAATTCGCGCGTCACGAAGTCGGCCAGCACCGGCCAGAGCTGCTCCACGTAATCACGCGAGTCGGTGGGTGCGCCGGGATCGTCGCGCTGGATGTTGTAACGGTTGATCAGCACGAACGGATCGCCGGTTACGTCCGCGTACCACGCCGGGATCAGGACCGGCGCCCACATAAGCCCGACGATGATCGCGCTCAGCGTCATCGTCGGGCGCAGCGCTCGCAGCCGCCGCGTGATGCTGTGAATCGGGGTGTTAACAAACACCAGCGCCGCCCACACCGGCAGCAGCGGGAGCAGCACCAGCGTCAATTTAGCCAGTGTTGCCAGCCCGATCAGAACGCCCAGGCCGATTCCGTGTCGCGTGAGTGGTTGGGAGCGGTTCACGGCGTGCGCAAATACCAGGCTGCGCCACGCGACCAGCCCGGCTAATCCTGCCGCGAACGGGTCCGACATCGCCAGCCGTTCGTAAAACACCGCCAGCGGCAGCACGCCATACAGCGCCAGCGCCAGCGCGCCCACGCCATGACCGGCCAGCCGCCGCCCAACGGCATAGATCGCCGCGCCGCTGATCAACGACCACACCACAATCGACAGCCGCGCCACGGGCAGCGCCTCCGACGGTGTGCGTTCGAACAGGCCCAGCCAGAAATACACCAGCAGTTTGCCATGTGCGAAGCGGCCCGGATGCTGTTCGAAGTCCCACACCACCGACGCCCGCGCCAGGTGATACGCCTCGTCAATGTACGGATCGCGGCGTGTGATCTGCCAGCCGCGTAGGCCAAGCTGCACCCACAGCAGCACGATCACGATCGCCCACTGGCGCCATTGTGTGACGTGTGTCCTTTTCACCGCAGCCCCAGTTCGTGCCGCGCAATGACCATGCGCTGAATTTCGCTGGTGCCCTCGTAAATCTCGGTGATCTTGGCGTCGCGGAAATACCGTTCGATCGGTAGTTCCTTGCTGTAGCCGATGCCGCCGTGAATCTGTACGGCCTGGTGCGCGATGCGCATGGCGGCTTCGCTGGCGAACAGCTTGGCCATGCTGGCTTCCAGCGTGAACCGGCGGCCATCCTGGCGGCTGCGATCTCTGGCCAACGCCGCGTTGAGCGTGAGCAGGCGCGCGGCTTCCAGGCTGGTTTTCATATCCGCGATCTTGGCCTGGATCATCTGGAATGCGCCGATGCGCTGCCCGAACGCTTCGCGCTCCCTCGCATAAGCAACCGAGGCTTCGTAGGCCGCTTCGGCAATGCCGACCGCCTGCGCCGCGATCCCGATCCGGCCTGCGTCGAGCAGGGTCAGCGCGATCTTGAAGCCCTGGCCCGGCTCGCCCAGCACGTGTTCGACCGGGCAGGCGTAATCTTCCAGCACGATCTCGCTGGTGGCGCTGGCGCGAATACCGAGTTTGGGTTCTTTTTTGCCTCGGACGTAACCCGGCTGGTCGGCATCGACCAGGAAGGCCGTGATACCGTGGCGGCCCTGGTCGGGGTCGGTCATGGAAAACAGCAGCACCGTATCAGCTACCGGCCCGCTGGATACCCAGCTTTTGCGCCCGTTGAGGATGTAGTGTGTTCCCGCCGCGTTGAGTACCGCGCGGCTGCGCATGGCCGAGGCATCACTGCCGCTCGTCGGCTCGGTGAGCGAGTAGGCGGCTATTTTCTGGCCGGTGACGATCGGCACCAGGAAGCGCTGGCGCTGTGTTTCCGTGCCGAAACGCATCAGCGCGTAGTTGACCAGGCTGTTCGTGACGCTGACCACGGTGCTGTGTGCGGCGTCGGCTTTGGCGATCTCGATCATGGCCAGCACATACGCGACTGTATCCATACCCGCGCCGCCGTAGGTTTCCGGCACGTCGATCCCCATCAGGCCCATTGCGCCCATTTTGCGCACCGTATCCAGCGGGAACTCGCCGCTTTCGTCAAAGGCGGCGGCGCGGGGCACGATCTCACGCTGGGCAAAGTCGCGCACGGCGTCCCGCAGCATGATATGTTCGTCGGAAAGCTCAAAGACCAGTCCAGTAGACTCTGCCATAAAATCAATTCCTCAAAAAATAAACGGTTGGCGTATGCAGGATCATGTCTGGGTTGATTATACCGTTTTCCGGGGCGCGCTTGGTGCCGGGCGTAAACGACGCTACAATCTGCTCGCTCGTAAAACACGACAGCGCGCGCCGCTGCCGCTTTTGCCAGGATATCCGCCATGAGCCGACACGATCCCCCCAGGTCACATGCAATTAGCCTGCTGTGGCCGTCCGGATACGACCGCCGCCGCATCGAGCGTATGCCGCGTTTGAGCCAATGCGCCGCCGACGACCTGGACCTGGATCGTACGGTTGAGGCGTTGAGCGGCCCGCATGGTCACGCGAAGGAGATTCGCGCGATTCTGCTCACGCTGTGTGATGATCCCGCCGTGATCCGCTTCCGGCAGGATGTGCTGCAAAACCTGCTGGACGTGCCCGAACTGGCCGACCGGCTGCGCGATACACTGCCCGATATCACAACCCTGCTCAGGTTCCAGTATACGGCGTGGCCGCAGCATACCCCGCTGCACGAGGTCGCGTGGCGGGTGGGCCAGCTTGAATCATATGTCGCGTGTGTGCAGAGACTCGGCGCCGTGTTCGAAGGACTGGATCACCGCGTGACGGCGGCAGGCTGGCGGCACCTGCGCGATCTCATTGACACCATCCGGCAGGACGGGACATTTCAACGCCTGGTGGACGAACTGCCGGACCTGATCACCAGGGTGCGCAGCGTCGCCAGCGTGACAATCGGCGTCAACCTGGACGACCAGCTCCGGCCCTTTCAAGCAACCCTCCTGGCGATCAATGCTGATAAATTTAAGGGGGTGTCGCCGTCACTGCTGAACACGCTGTTTGGCAAACAGGCGTCCAACACCTGGGAAGGTATCGCGCCGCTGCGCACGACGGTTCAAAATCCACCGCCGGGGCTGTTGGGTCCGGTGTCACGCATCGACGTAGAAAACCCGATGCTGTACCCGTTGTTCCGCGACCTGGCCGATATCCTCAAGCGGGTGAGCCGCCCGGTAGCGTCAGCTTTGCAGCACTATGCCCGCCTGAACGTTGCGTTCCTGGGCGATCTGCGGGTGGAGCTGGCGTATTATCTGGGCGCGGTTCGCCTGATCGACCAGTTCACAGCGGGCGGGCTGCCGGTGTGCTGGCCGGAGTTAGCCCCGGTGGATGACCGTGTGTGCACGCTGGTCAATGCGTATAACCTGAATCTGGCGCTGCGCCTGATCCACAGCGACGGCGAGCGGGGTTTGTCTGGCAAGATCGTCACCAACGCGATCACGTTTGGCCCGGAAGGACGGATCGCGATCCTGACCGGGCCGAACCAGGGCGGCAAAACGACGTATACCCAGGCTGCCGGGCTGGCGCACGTTTTGGCCCAGGCGGGTTTGTTCGTGCCCGGCGCATCGGCGGTTCTCAGCCCGGTAGACGGCATATACACGCACTTCCCGGTCGAGGAACAGCCCGACGCCGAAAGTGGGCGGTTGGGCGAGGAAGCCGGGCGCTTGAGCGAGTTATTTGAACATGCCACACGTCACAGCCTGGTGCTGCTCAACGAAACACTGTCGAGCACCAGCCCCGGCGAGGGCATATACCTGGCCCGCGACGTGGTGCGCACCCTGCGGCGCCTGGGGGCGCGCGTGATCTACGCCACGCATTACCACGATCTCGCCGCCGGGATCGACGATCTCAACGCGAGCACGCCCGGTGACAGCCGGGTGTTCAGCCTGGTGTCACACGTGGACCGCGATGGCGCCGGTCATGACGTGCCCAACAACGGCTTTAAACAGACGTTCCGCATTGTGTCCGGCCCGCCAGTGGGGCGCAGTTATGCCCGCGAGATCGCGGCGCGCTACGGGATCAGCTACGAACAGCTTGTCGAGCAGCTCCGCCAGCGGGGCGTAATGGATGGCCATTAGTGTATGGGGAGATTTGCAGTATACTTCCACTCACCATATGCTAGAGAGAGTTTGTTTAAGAGAGGATTCCCGTCTTGGATCAGATGAATGTTGGCCAAACTCACCGGTTCCAATACCTTCTTCGAACTTACTACAATGAGCCACTAAAGTATATTCTTGTCAGGCGGCTGCGACTGCCATTGCCACTGATAGGATTCCTGTTCGCGTTCATGTATTTCGGGGTTTTATTGATACTCCATGAAGTAACTGGGCACGCAAGTCCATCTACCCTGGAGGATGTGCTGCGTGTGCCTTCGGCTTCGTCATACTATTATCCGAACGTAGTTGCAATCGTATACGATCTAATTGGAAATCCACTGTTATTACTCATGTTGATCTTTTTCGGCCTGTACATTCCTCAACAGATCGAGCAGCTTGAGCAATCCAAGTTAATTCAACCTATTTCATCATCTCCAAAGCTGATCCACCGGCTCGTTAACAGAGGTGCGTCCAGTCGACTGTTGGCACAAATTCTTCTCATTTTCCCCCTGGTTGTCGCAGCAGGCGCAACAGCGCTTGGTGTCATCCTGTGGCCTCCTACCGATACGCCTGGTAACTATGCGGTGTTCTTATCGTTTCTGGGACACTATGGACAGATTGCGGTCTTTGTACAACTCACATTGCTCCTGCTCATCCTAAACAGCTACACGCTGACTCCTGGGTTGCACTTGCGCCATCCGGATGGATGCAGCGGTCTGGCTCCTTTTGGAAGGTTGGGTCTTGTTGCTTATCTTTACTTGTTTGTCCTGGCGTTAAAAGGGGCGATTGGCACAATCGCAGGTGGCACACCGCTTCAACAATTGATTGAGCAGACTGTCAAATCAAGTGCGTGGATATACTCCTGGGTATTTTTCCCTATCGCGTGTTTTTTTATCTTCGATCAACTTCTCTATAAGCCGCACTGCGCTTTGCGAGATTTACAGCGGCGGTACCTGTTGAAAGCAGGTACCGAATGGAATCGCTATCACCAACGTCTCTCTACAAGCATCATACGTTCTGTGGAGGAATCTCAGGACTTATTATCAGATCGCTTGGAACTTCAGTTTGATGATGATTTGAAACTGCTGGAAATATGGGACAAGTTGAACCAGGATGTCGGGCACATGAATATCTGGCCGATTCCTCTTCGGACGTTACGAGTCATCGCTTTTTTTGCAAATCCTCTAATTCCAATCTTGTTGCCCTTTATCGTGGAAACAATCACAAACATCATTCCCTGAGTAGGGCTGACCAGTTTGGATGCTTTTCTACCATTTGGCCAATTAGCTTCCGGTTGGTCGTCGGGCAAAATCGTGCTTTTGTGCAAAAGGGTGTTAAAATCGGTCGGTTCTAGGTACACCCGGCTGGCGCTTGACACATTCTGCCGGGATGGTATGCTAACTCCCATTGTGCCTGCCCCTGCTAAGGAATGCTGTCGTACATGGATTCCCGCCGGAATCACGCTCAACTTGTACTGATTGTTGTACTGCTGCTGGTGCAGATGGCGCTGCGCGTGCATCACCCGATGGAGCAGCCATCATTTGTGGATGAAAATCACCACATCACCCGCGCCCAGATCGTTTATCACTTCAACCAAAACCCGACGGCCTTCAGCCACGGCAAGCTGCTGTATTATTATTACCTGGGGTTGTTCACGTCGGGCGGCACCAGCGCCCTGATCGTGTCGCGGCTGGCGATGGCGCTGTTTTCGCTGTTCACTTCCGCCGTGATCGTGCGGCTGGCGCAGATGCTGTTCGGGCCGCGGGCGACGATCCCGGCGCTGGCCTTTTACGCGCTGGCCCCCTACGCGGTGTTTTTTGAACGTATGGCGCTGGCCGATCCGTTTGCGGCTGGGCTGGCCGCGCTGACGGCCTGGGTTTCTATCCGGCTGGCGCGGCGACCGTCTATTATGTCCGGCACAACGATCGGGCTGGCGGCCAGCCTGACATCACTGGCCAAGCTCACCACAGCGGGGATCGCCGTGATCATTCCGCTGGCGGTTTTGTTGTTTGGCCGCGTGACTTTCCCCCAACGCCGCCGCGCGGCGCTGCGCGTATGGTTAAAACGCTTGTGGGAAATCTACGGCGCCGCGCTGGGGTTGGCTGTGCTCGTGATCGACATGATATGGGGCACCGTCGTCCTGGTCGCTATTTTGTGCAACCAAAACGGTAACAAGGGTCTGATCGTCAATGGCACATTGATCGACCAACCCGATCAAAACGGGCTGCTGGATAACCTGGACTATACCTGGGACGCCGTCGAACACTATCTGTCGGTTCCAGCGGTGCTGGCCGTGATCGGGCTGGCGGTGTTGGTTCTCGCCCGGCGGCCCAAAGCGGGCGTTTACGTGCTGGCGTGGCTGCTCGCCTTGTGGATGCCGCCGATCCTGGTCGCGACGCGGTTTGAAACCCGTTACCTGGTAACGGGTATCCCGGCGCTGGCCGTGATCGTGGGCGGCGGCGCGGCGCTCGCGGCTGACGTGGTGGGACGCCGGACCGCCGCCGTTTTGACAGTGGTAGGGCTGGCCCTGTGGGCGACGCTCTTTGCGCTGCCTTTCGCGCACCGTTCGGCGACGGATTTCTCGGCGCTGGACATTCCCGCGCAAGACCAGTACAGTTACATTTCCGGCCCCTTCACCGGCTTCGGCGCACGTGACGCCGTCGATTACCTGGTCGCCAATGCCGAACGCACAAATGGGCAGGTGCCGGTCGTGAGCGTGCTGCGCCACTGTGGAAGCATTTCGCTGTATATTCCCAAATTGTTTGCCTGGACGTGCATGGACTTTAACAACACGCCCGGTCGCATTTTCCCGCCGCGCGTGGCCGAGTGGGCGCCGTTTCTTGAACAGGTCAAAACGTGGCCGTTTGTGTACCTGATCACCGAGTATACCAACGTTGTGCCCCTCGATGCGCCCCCGGATGTGCCTCCGCTGGGTTGGACACTCGAATTTACGGCGGCGCGGCCCCTCGGCGGGCGCACGGTGGCCGTGTGGCGGGTTGCGGCGTCCCCGGTGAGTCAATCTGCGCCAGGGGCGGCACCATAGGCGGCGCAGTAGTCGCTCATTTGCTGCCACGCGTCGGGATCGGCGCTGACCGGCGGCACGGTGGAGTCACCCTCCCAGTGCAGCACCACGACCGTATCGCGGAAATAGATCGGTGTGCGTTTGCCGCTCCAGAACTGGAAACACGCGACTTCTTCGCCAATCGTAAAATCATCGTGACGGTTATCGCCCAGGTCTACGATCATGTACGCGCAGCCGTCACCGTCTCCGACTGGACCAGTGCCGCGCGCACCGAGTACATACGTTTCGCGGCGGACGCTGTATACCGGCTCAATGTTGTTGTCGGCCACCACGCACGCATCCGGCGGGATCAGGTCTTCGACTTCGCGCAGGGCGTTGAGGTGTGCGCCGCTATCCCAGCCGAAGATCGCGCTGTCACCGGGATCACCCCACAGCGGGTTAATCGCCAGCCACATCCCCAGCGATGCCAGCAGCAGCACACCGCCGATCACCGGCATGATGCGCGTTTTCGGCACGAAACGCCAGCTTCGGCGCTGAATCCGGTCGCGCAAATTGGCGGCTCCGAACATGGCCGCGACGATCAGAGTCGGGATCACGGGGGCTTGGTAGTGCATGTAGATGTTGAACTGCTGACCATATGACGACAGCAGGTTCAGGCCGATGGTCGGCAGCGCGGGCAGCAGCACCGGCGGCACGATCAGCGGGACGAACGCCAGCGGCGCCAGGATTTTGAACAGGTAGCCCAGCTTGCGCCCCAGGTCCGGCCCGGTGAGATAGTCCCAGATGCCGCGCGGCGTGCCGTGAATCAGCCAGTTATAGCGGTTGGCATGGATCGGCAGGCCGTTATCGGCGCCGCGCAGGTTGGGGAAGACCACGAACGCGTGGATCACAAACCACGCCGTGCCGCTGAATAACCACATCAGGCACGGGAGCCGCGGGCGGTCGTAGCGCAGCCACATGTACAGGCCAAAAAAGGCCACGTTCAGCCCGATTTCCTCTTTGCACAACAGCGCCAGGATCAGCCAGATATCGGTTTCGCGCCACGCGCGGCGGTCGGCGGCGTCAAATGCGAATGCAAAAAACGTGGCGGCGGGCGCGATCTCGTGAAAGTCCCAGCGGTTCATCCAGCCCAACGCCGGGTACAGCACCCACAGCGCCGCGAACAGCGGCGGAATCCACCCTTCGCGGAATGTCCGGCCTGCCAGCCGTGCAATCGGCCACGCGCCCAGCCCCAGGATCACGCTTTGCGCGATCAACATCAAACGCGGGTCGGCCCACAGCCACATCAGCGGCGCGAGGATCACGGTGATGTACGGCGCGTGAATCGCGAGCATGGTGTCATGCTCGGCAAGTGTATTTTGCAGCGGGCGGCCTTGTGACGCGTTCCAGGTGAGCTGGGTAAAAATGCCCAGGTCCCAGCCGGTGGCGTTATAACGCGCGTAGCGCCCGATGGTGAAGACCGAAAATACCAGGATGTACAGCAGGATCAGCGCGATAACCAACAGGGTGCCGCGTCGAATGACGGGTGATTTCATGCCTGTTTCTTTCTTCGTACACAACAGCGGCGCGATAGTACCGTATGCGGGCACGGCCTGCCAGCTTTGGGACAGGACTATCGCTTCAAAATCGAAAAACGCCCCACCCCTCCGGGCTAACGCCCGGTTTCCCCTCCCCAGCCGAGCTAAGGAGGGGAAAAAACAGCCGATCTTGCGCGATCACACGTTGTCAAGTCCCCCGTCCAGCTTGGCTGGAAGGGGGATTAGGGGGAAGGCGTTGCTCAGAAGCCTAACCGTCCATTTGAAGCGATAGTGGTAATCTTATGTAACAGTGACCGGTGCGTTATGGGTCGTTCCGCCGGGTCTGATAGGTTTTGACAGCCCGCTGCTGCTACACTGTGCGAGACTTGGACCGGCGCCGCGTGTATGACTCTGTACGGGCGGCGTGTATTGTGTTTGAAACAGGCGAAGGGCAAAACCGGATGTCAATCGATCCCAAACAACGGCGGTCGTCGCGCCTGCCGGGGTTTTATAAACGATCACTGGCCGAACGGGCAGCGATGGTCGCGCAGTGGGCCGGGCTGGATCGGCACGATCAGGCGGTGCTGCTGGGATTGGGTGGGCTGACCGTAACCCAGGCCGATCACATGATCGAAAACGTGATCGGCGTGCACGCGCTGCCGCTGGGCATTGCCACGAATTTTCTGATCAACGGCGAAGATTATTTGATCCCGATGGTGGTTGAGGAACCCAGCATCGTCGCGGGCGTGAGTTACGCGGCCAAGCTGGCACGCGGCGGCGGCGGATTCGTGACCGCCGCCGATGACCCGGTCATGATCGGCCAGATTCAGGTGCTCGATGTGGACAACGTGTATGCGGCGGCGGGTCGTGTGTGGGACGCCCGCGCGCAGTTGATGGACGAGGCCAACTGCTGCGACCGCGTGCTGGTCGATCTTGGCGGCGGCGCGCGTGGGATCGAGCTGCGCCCGTTCCCGGATACCCCCGCCGGGCCGATGCTGATCGTTCACGTGCTGTTTGATGTGCGTGACGCGATGGGCGCCAACGCGATCAATACCACCTGTGAGCGGCTGGCCCCGCTCATCGAGGCGATCACCGGCGGGCGCGTGAATTTGCGCATCCTGAGCAACCTGGCCGACCGGCGCAAAGCGCGCGCGACGTGCGTGATCCCCGCCGAAACGCTGGGCACGGATACGATGGACGGGCAGGACGTGGCCCGCGCCATCGTCGAGGCGGCGGTATTCGCCGAGGTGGACCCCTACCGCGCCGCCACGCATAACAAGGGCATTATGAACGGCATGGACGCGGTCGCACTTGCAACCGGCAACGACTGGCGCGCGCTCGAAGCCGGGGCGCATGCCTGGGCATCTCGCAGCGGGCAGTATACCGCGCTCACCCGGTGGGAGCAGGATACACGCGGCGATCTGCGCGGCGAGATCGAGCTTCCGGTCGCGGTGGGCACGGTCGGCGGCGCGACGCGTGTACATCCCGTGGCGCAGGTGGCGCTCAAAGTGCTCGGCGTGGAGTCGGCCAGCGAGTTAGCCCAGGTCATGGCTGCTGTCGGGCTGGCGCAGAATGTCGCGGCGATGCGAGCGCTTGCGACTGAAGGCATCCAGCGCGGGCATATGGCGCTGCACGCCAAACAGATCGCGCTGGCCGCCGGGGCTGCCGATCAGGAAGTGGCCCCGCTCGTGGAACGCATGATCGGCGACAGCACGATCGGCGCGGAGTACGCGCAAACGCTGCTGCACGAGATGCGGCGCGATCTGCGCGCCAGCGATGATCAACCGGATGACTGACGAACAGCGCCTTCCCCCTAAATCCCCCTTCCAGACACGCGTGTTCAGGGAACACGCGCCGCGACCAGCGGCCCGGAGGGGAGGGGGCATGTTGGGGTTTTTACGCGATGACCCGAATAACGGAGACAGATAACGATGAGTAGTGAAACGAATCCTCTCAACATTGGGCAAACTGTGCTCAAGCCGGATCGCCCGGTGGGTATTGTGGGCTACGGCGCTTACGTGCCGCGCTACCGGCTCCCGGCGACCGAGGTCGCGCGTGTGTGGACCGGCGGCACCGGCGGCGTACCGATCAAGGAAAAAGCGGTGGCCGGTCTGGATGAAGACGTGATCACGATGTCGATTGAGGCGGCTCAAAACGCGCTGGCCCGCGCCGAAATCGATCCGCGCCTGATCCGGGCGGTGTGGATTGGCAGCGAAAGCCATCCCTACGCCGTCAAGCCGTCCTCGACCGTAGTCGCGGAAAGCATCGGCGCGGCGCCCAACATCCAGGCCGCGGACTGGGAATTTGCGTGCAAGGCCGGGACAGAAGCGATGCAGGCCGGGATCGGGTTTGTGGGCAGCGGTATGGCGTCCTACGTGTTAACAATCGGCATGGACACCGCCCAGGGACGCCCCGGCGACGCGCTCGAATATACGGCGGCGGCGGGTGGTGCGGCTTATGTGCTGGGACCGGGTGACGAAAGCCTGGCCGTGATCCAGGGCAGCTACAGTTTTGTGACCGATACGCCGGACTTCTGGCGGCGGGCGCATGAAGTATATCCCAGCCACGGCGACCGTTTCACGGGCGAACCGGCGTACTTTAACCATACCCTCAGCGCCGGACAGCGCATGATGGACATGATGGGCACCACGCCGCAGGATTACACGTGGGCCGTATTCCACCAGCCGAACGTCAAGTTTCCGCAGCGTGCCGCGAAAATTCTCGGTTTTGGGCCGGAACAGATCGAGCCGGGCCTGCTGTCGGGGCTGGTCGGCAACGTGTACGCCGGATCGTCACTGCTGGGCCTGACGGCGACTCTCGACGCCGCGCAGCCCGGCGACCGTATTTTGCTGGTGAGTTATGGCAGCGGCGCGGGATCGGATGCGTTTGACCTGCTGGTGACGGATCACATCACCGCGCGCCGTGATAAAGCGCCCCGTACTCAAGCGTATGTGGCGCGCCGGACCGAGATCGACTATGCGGTGTATACGCGCTATCGCGGTAAGCTCCAAATGGATTAAGGGATAAAACACGATGCAGGATGTATCGATTATCGGAGTGGGACAGGTTCCCGTAGGTGAACATTGGGACATGGGGCTGCGCCAGCTTGCATCAGGTGCGGTACAGGCCGCGCTGCAAGATGCCGGAATCAAAAAAGTTGACGCGCTGATCGTCGGGAACGCGCTCGGCGGTACGCTCAGCGCCCAGAATCACCTGGGGGCGCTGCTGGCCGATTACGTGGGGATGCCGGGCGTGGAAGCGGTGCGCGTCGAAGCGGCGGACGCGTCCGGCGGTATGGCGCTGCGGCAGGGATACCTGGCTGTAGCCGGGGGCGCGGTCGAAACGGTGATGGTGCTCGGCGTGGAAAAAGCCACCGATCGCACCGGCACCGAGCGCGATACCGCGCTGGCGAGCGTGCTCGATGCCGATTACGAAGCGGGCGCGGGCGCGACTCCGGCGGCGGTGGCCGCGCTGCTGATGCGGCGTTACCTGTACGAATACGATCTGGCGGTTGAGCAGTTCGAGCCGTTCAGCGTCAACGCGCACGCCAACGGATCGCTGAATCCGAACGCCATGTACCGTAACAAAATCCGGCCCGGCGCGTTTGGAAAAGCGCCGCTGGTGGCCGACCCGGTCAATTTGTTCGACAGTGCGCCCGAAGGTGACGGCGCCGCCGCCGTGATCCTGACCGCCACCGAACGCGCGGTAGACATGGTGCCGCGCGTGGTACGCGTGCGCGGCAGCGCCGCCGCGACGGACTCGCTGGCGCTGCACAACCGCGCCGATATGCTGTTTTTGCGCGCGGTGAATCTGGCTGCCGGGCGTGCGTATGAGCAGGCGGGCATCCAGCCGTCCGATCTGCATGTGGCTGAACTGCACGACAGTTTTACGGTGCTGACGGCGCTGCAACTTGAGGCGGCGGGCTTCGCGGCACGCGGCAAAGGCTGGCAGGCGGCTGCCGACGGCTTGATTTTGCGTGAGGGTGCGCTGCCAATCAGCACCTTCGGCGGGTTGAAAGCACGCGGTAATCCACTGGGCGCGACCGGCGTATACCAGGCGGTCGAGATCGCGTTACAACTGCGGCATGACGCGGGCGATAACCAGGTCGAAAACGCGCGGCTGGGGCTGGCGCTCAACCTGGGCGGAATAGGCAGCACGGCAGTCGCTCACGTGCTGGAACGCGTCGAGTAACACGGCTCGTCACTTTTACCGGATTCGTACACTATACCGGGGCGCGAGAGTCTCCACGCGTCCCGGTTTGTGTGTTACACTCGGATCAACGTGTAGTGGAAAGGGCAGTATATGAAGTTCATGCGAATTACGGTCAATGCCGATCAGATGGGCGGTGTACCCTGTATACGTGGACTGCGTATTCCGGTCGCTACGGTGGTTGGTATGGTGGCCGACGGGATGCCTGAGGGGGACATCCTCAAAGCGTATCCCGACCTGGAACCGGACGATATCCGCGAGGCGCTGCGTTATGCTGCTGAAGCCGTCCGGGAGCGCACGCTGCCGCTTGTGAGGGCATAAGGATACCGGTTCGGTGAGATTCCTCGTTGATAATGCTCTGTCACCAGTTGTGGCAAATGCTCTTCGGGATGCAGGTTATGATGCCGTGCATGTGCGTGAATATGATATGCAAGCTGAAACAGATGAGCATATTTTCGAGCGTGCACTGGCCGAAGATCGGATCATCGTCTCGGCTGATACCGACTTTGGGACACTGTTGGCATTAAGCAGCCAGCACAAACCCTCAGTCATTTTGTTCCGGCGCGGTTCTGAGCGTGTGCCCGAAAAACAGAGTCAATTGTTATTGGTCAATCTGCCGTCTATATCAACAGATTTGCTCAGCGGTTGCATTGTCGTGATAGAGGAAAACCGCATTCGTATTCGATCCCTACCCAAAAATTAGTAAAATGACTGTGCAATATAAGCGATTTGCCGGGGCGCGAAATTCTTCACGCGTCCCGGTGTTTGATTCCAGCGCTGCAACAGCCGCTTTCGACGCGATCGTGCGTAAAATGTTATAAGGCGCATGCTGCACAAAGTGCAGGCGGTGCCTGTGCACCCATGCACGCGCGTTTTTTGCCAGAGGGGAGTGATCATGCCCAGCACACAATCCGCAATCACCACCAGGACGGTAGGTGATATGCGTGTCGCCAGTATTCGTTTTGAGGGGGATTATGCCGATATCCCTCGCCATTTTGAGCAGCTCCGCCAGCAGATCGCAGCCGCCATCACCGGGCCGGGCATCTGCCTGTATCACAATGACAGCGCCGAGAAAGGGCACGCGCTGGAAGTGTGCTTCCCGGTATCGGAACCGGTCGAGAATGGCGATATCACCACGCGCACCCTGCCCGGTGCTGCGATGCTGTGCATCACGCACACCGGGGCATACGATGCACTGCCCGCCGCATGGCGTAAACTGGTCGCGTTTATGCGGCAACACGACATCACGATCAGCATGGCCCCGGCGCGCGAAGTTCACCACGACATCAACGCCGGGCAGTGCATCACGGAGATTCAACTTCCGCTGATGCTGCCGGTCTGGATGGGACGGTTAGCCGACGGATTAGAGCGGACCGCAGGCGCGGACGCCCGCCGCCATATCCTGGCCGGGAGCGAATATGTCACGCCCGATACACCCGCCGCCGCCGTAACCGCGTGGGTGCGCGGTGTGATGGATCGCCTTGACGCGGCTGTCGATGAAAACACGATCCGGCAGGATATCATGCCCGGCTGCGCGCATCGTTTCCCCCAGAGTACCATTGCCCGGCTGCGCGATGCCTACGAGCGCCTGGGCACTATCGACGCGCTGATCGCGTATATGCGCGATAACCCGCACGTCGCCGCCCCGGTGCGCGAGGGCCGCGCCCTGATCACTACCAAGGTGCCGTATAACACCCGGCTGTATAAAGAGGCCACCGATCCGGTTGAAAAACGGGCCGCGTACTGCCACTGCGGGATCATCCGGTCCGCGATTCGGGCCGGTGAACCGCTCTCGACCACGTTTTGTTATTGTGGGGCAGGGTGGCTCAAACAGGTGTGGGAAGGGATCACCGGGCAGCCGGTGCGCGTCGAGGTGATCGAAACGGTGCTGCGCGGCGACGATCACTGCCGCATTGCCGTACACCTGCCGCCGGATATCCCGCTCGAATAATCACCCAGGCGCCGCCGCTTGTGATCACCATAACTTACGCATTCGGGCCAGCACGCCTGAACTCAAAGACAACACAGGCTCAGAGGGATCGCGTGTGTTGAGCATCGCCGAATCGAAACCACGAGATCACTGATTTTGTGTTACACTAAAAAACAGCCCAGTATCAAGGTGTGTGTTGTGTTATGTGATCGCTGGTTTGGCGATCGGAACCGCAAGCGCCCTTCGTTCGTATAAGTACATGTAGATATGAAGTCATATCGCCCGGCACGGATCAGATTCCACGTTCATCGTCTGTTCCACGTTGGGTTTTTATTGGACAAGGAGTTGAACACATGAAGCGGTTTGTGCGTACATCAGTAGTGGCTGTTTTGGTTGTCGTGTTGGGGCTGGTGGGGGTCTTACCGGCGTTTGCCCAGGACGGCGGCGTTAATTGTAACGGGTTGAGCAAGGACGACTGCAAGCTGTATCAAGGCGCAACCGTGGCCATGGAAGACGTACACGCGTTTGTTATGCCCGGCTGGGATATCTCAGCAAACATTGATGCTGAGGGCGAACGTATGATGTTTGCGTCGTATGGATCGGGCGCGTTGGAACTGCCGATGTCGCTGATCGCGCTGATGAGCGACATGCCCGATATGGAAAGCGTGCAAACGCTGCAAGACATGACGCCGCTGATCAACCTGCTGCGCATGATTGACGCGGAATGGGTCAAACAGGTCGCGTCGGAACTGGTGCTTGAGGTTGACATTGAGCGGGTCATGCTCATGACTCCCGATGAGTCGCAAGAAGGATCGCTGTCTTTGATCGTAAAAGACGGCCTATTCTATCTCAAGGCGCCTGAGCTGATCGGGGATTCTGACTGGTATGGCGTGTCGTTTGACGATCTGCTGGCCAGTATGGATATCAACCTGGCCGAGTTGGATGTCGCCATGGAAGAATTGATCACCGAGCTTGAAAACCTGGACCTCAGCGACCTATCCGAGGTCGAAGGGCTGTCACCGGAGATGATGCACGAACTCCAGGCGATGGGTGAAGAACTCAACGAGCTGCTGCTGAGCTTTGAGGTCGTCACACGCGGGCCGGATGAATCCCTGCATGACCAGGCGATGGCCACATTTGTTTCAGAGTATGATATCACCGGGCTGCTGTTATCGATGGACCTCGCAGAGATGTTGGCCCGGCTGGTGAACAATCCCGCGTTTGCCGACTTATTCGCGTCCGGTGATTCGATGATGGGGGAAATGCAGGTCGATGAACTGCAAATGCACCTGCTTCTGACTGCGGTGGCGCTGATCATGCGTGGCAGCTCGTTCAGTGTGGAGCAGTGGGTTGGCCTGGATGATACGTACATCCACAAGCTGGGCCTGCACGCGGTGCTCGCTCTGGATGTGTCGCCGGTTGAGGGGCTGCTGGGTGGTGATATGGGCATGGGCATGGATATAGATATGCCGACCGAGCCGATTAATATGTCATTTGACTTCACGGTCGAAATAGACGAACATAACGCGCTGTCGCCGGATGCCGTTGTGCCACCGGCTGACTACGAACCCATGCCGCTGGAGGAACTCCAACTCCAGTAAGTGGTTACTGACAGGTATCGTATTCTGACACATAGTGTTCGATAAAGCTGTGTGTCACACATATCACAAAAACTCGACAAAGGGTGCTGCTTGCGGCGCCCTTTGTGGTTTTCTGGAAACCGGCTGCTAACCGTTACGGAGGGTGTCTACGGGTGGATTTGCGGAGAAACACGCCGCGTAAGTTAAAAAATCGTTAGAAAATGTATCGAATATGATATGAACTGCCATTCGCGGCTCAAAATTTAATCCAATTTATATTCTGTTTGGGTTTAATATAGTTAATCATTCGTTTATTCAGTGCCGATTATTGGCAGTTTATCAAGTGCCACAGGAACAGCGCGGGGAGAGTGAGAAATAGCGGTGGCCAGTAATAGTGTGATGGACTTATACGCGGAATTTATCCGATTGCGCCAGTTTGGTTGCAGTCGTGATGAGGCTTGGAAAGATGTCGAAGCACACACCGACGGCTTGACAGAACGCGAAATGGGGCGTTTAATGACATTGGTTCGTGGTTGGGAAGCACGCGAAGGTCAAAATTACAAACCTGCGCGTTCGGATCACCACGAGGCAGACCTCAGCGACACCGATGAATTGACAGAGGAAACGCAGGACATGAGCAATCCCAAGCGTAAGGTGATTCGGCGTATCCAGCCGCCTGATAGCCCTGCTGTTGAAAAGTCTCAGGCCAGCGTGGTATGTCCTAACTGTCACAAAGTGAATCCGCCCGGTGAGGCGTATTGTTATAGCTGTGGTACACTGCTCACACAGCCGGGCGGCACAGCAGACCTGGGGCATACACGACCGGTTGCTGCTCAGGAAGAAGTCGATACCTATTTTGACGATCACATGGTGCTCTATTTGCAGGTGCGCGGCGCCACACAAATGATCCGTGTCAGGCCGCGCGAAGACGAAATGATCGTCGGGCGTACCGCGCCGGATGCCGTCATGCTGCCAGAGATCGACCTGACGCCCTACAGCGCAGATACCAAAGGGGTGTCGCGTATGCATGCCGCGATTCGTCGCCAGGAAGATACACTCGTATTGGCCGACCTGGGCAGCCTGAACAAAACCTACATCAACAACCAGCGGCTGCACCCGCACGAGGTGCGCGTGCTGCACAACGGTGATGAAATCCGGTTTGGTCACCTGTCGGTGCGCGTTTTTTTCCGCCAGGGGTAATCGGCGGGCGCTCACTGCCCAAAACACCATAAAAGCTTCACACGCGTTCGGTCTGACTGTGCGGAACGCGTGTTACATGTGGGGCACGGGCGGCGGGTTGTGACTAAAAGACCCTGGATCAAGTGCCTACCCTGCCGTAAACTAGAGCCATGAACGATGATCCTGTGTTTTTCAGCGCCAGCGCACATCACGCGCTGGCTTACATAACCGATCCGGACCCGGCTGCCGTGGCCGAAACGGCGGTTGCGCTGGCGAATACGGACGGCGGTACGCTGCTGATTCAGGGTGACATGGACGGCGCCGCGCTGCCGGTGCTGCTGGCTTACGCCGCCGAACAGTGTAACCCGGCGATCGTGTTTGGGGCGCCGCGCCCGGTCACGACCGGCGATGGTCCGGCGGTGGCGGTGCATGTGCTGCGCGGCACGTGCGTACATGCCCTGGCTGATGGGCAGGTGTTGGTACGCATCTACCAGGCAAACCAGCCGTTGAACGGCGACCAGATTCGACGCCTGGTGTCGGCGCGCACCAACGGTGATTTTGACGCCGAAGTAGTGCCCGGCGCGGTGCTCGATGACCTGAGTCCGGACCTGATCGACAATTATTTAACATGTGCGCCAACGTTCAGGCACGGCGCGGAGGACGGCTACAGCGTAGAAAACAAACTGCGTGATGTGGACGCCGTGACGCCGGAGGGTGGTATCACGGTGGCCGGGATGCTGCTGTTTGGCATCGACCCGCAGCGCTGGCTGCCTCACAGTGCCGTGCGATTTATCTGCATGATCGGGAAATATCCTGGCGGCAGTGGCAAGGCCGGGCGTGCGTTTGAGCAGGTCGTAGGCGGGGCGTCGGTGCGGTTGATTGATGATCTGTGGGCCTTGATTCAGGAACAGATGCCCCAGCAGCGCGTCACGGGGACACCCGGCAAACAGTGTTACCCGGCGGCGGCGGTGCGCGAAGCCCTGCTCAATGCCGTGATTCACCGGAATTATCGCCTGCGCCACCGGTCGGTCAAGGTGATGCTGTACGCCGATCAATTGTTGGTAACCAGCCCTGGCGGACTGCCAGGATTCATGACGATGGATACCCTGACCGGGGGATGTTTCAGCCGTAACCCGCGTCTTAGCCGCGTGCTGCGCGAGTGGGATACTGCCAGCCCATCCGGCATGGGGATTCGGGGCATGATGGCACAAACGGCGCAGCACGGCTGTCCCC
>JAFGTJ010000348.1 GCA_016934195.1 Anaerolineae bacterium
ACGAACCAGCCGACGAACCAGCCGACGAACCGGCAGCAGATTTGGTCCAAAATCCGGGCAGCGGCGAACTGCCAGGGGATTACAACCTGGGCCAGCAGGTCTACCTGGACGACTGCGCGCCCTGTCACGGGGCGCAGGACGGCGTCGGGCCAGGATTGGGCGGGATGTCGGCGAACGCCGCGACTCGCGTGGCCGGGATGACCGCCGCCGAGTATCTCTACCAGTCGATTGTGGACCCTGGCGCATTCCTGGTTCCCGATTACCAGGACGTGATGCCCAAGACCTTCGCGCAGGATTTGACCGAAGACGAGATCGCGGGACTGGTCAAGTTCATCGCGGAATTTGACCGCGAAAGCATGATGGCCGGGATGGGCATAGGCGGCGATACCGGCGCGGCAGCGGATTCCGGCGCGGCTGATGCGGCGGCGGGCGCGGGTATCGAAATAACGGGCGAAACGCTGGCGGTGCGCGGGAATCTGGTGCAGGGCACGGCCAACAGCGAGGCGATCCCGGCAGGGCTGGCGGTCCAGTTATACGCGCTGGACGCACATGGCAACTTTCTCGGCCAGTATGACACCACCTCGCAGGAAAATGGCGAGTACGTGTTCGAGAACATCCCGCGCGCGATAGGCAATATCTATCTGGTCCAGGTCGATTACGCGGGGGTGCCGCAGGGCGCGCAAATCGCGGCGATCAACGGTGATGAGGCGTTGGTATCGCAGGATATCACCCTCTACGAGCGCACCACCGATACGACCAGCATCGCCGTCATGTGGGCGCAGATGCTCATCAACTACGCACCGATCAAGGAATTCGGGCTGGAAGTGTGGCTGTACGTCGAGCTGGCAAATACCGGCGACCGCATCGTGACGACGGATGAAATATCCGACAACGGATGGTTGGTATCGGTGCCGATTGAACTGCCGGTCGGCGCGTTCGGCATCCAGCCCATGCAGCAGGAAGGCAGCAACCGCTATCAGGTGGAGTTGGTGGACGGCACGCAGCCGGTCGTCAAGGACACCTGGCCGCTGCGTCCGGGGCAGGCGCACACCATCACGGTCGCGTACTATTTGCCCTACGACGACGGGGCCGTGATCGACCAGTCCTTCCCGTACCCGGTCATTGATGGCGTGGTCCTGATGCCGAATGATACGGTTGAACTGCGCAGCGACCAGTTTGACTCGGCGGGATTGTGGACGCATCGCGCCACATCCAACGGGGCCAACATGGTCGAACTCGCCGCCGGGGAAAACATCGACCCGGACAAGGATTTCACGCTGGTCAGGTCGCACGTCCTGACCCACCCGTTGGAAGCAAACGAGCGTATGGTGTTTGAACTGGTGGGCCGCCCCACGCGGACGATAGACCTGCTGATGCCGGGCAGCCAGAACAGCAGCTCGAACACAAACGTCCTGCCGCTGATCCTGGGCGGATTGGGCGGCGCGTTCCTGGTCCTGGCGGGCGTGCTCTACTGGCGGCAGCGCGGGACCGTCGCCGCGCCGCCGGGGATCGCCGGGAATTTGCCCGGTTCCGCTGGCGCGGCGCTGAACAAAGAGGCGCTGCTGCGGGCAGTCGCGGCGCTGGACGATGCGTATGCGGCGGGCGCGATGGACGAGGCGATGTATACCGCCAGCCGTGAGGCGCTGGTCGAGCAGTTGATCCCGCTGATGGACGAGGATGACCCCAGTTAGCCCCTCCCCTAAATCCCCTCCCCACGAGTGGAGAGGGGACTTTGTGAGATGACTGACTCCCCCTTTCTCCACTTGTGAGGAAAGGGAGCGCGCGCCGGAGGCGCGTCGGGGGATAGGGGCCAACACACGGAAACGAGACGGAAATATCCATGATCGAAGTGCGCGGACTGGTCAAAACCTTCGGCCTGACTCCCGTGCTGCGCGGGCTGGACCTCAACGTGGCGCGCGGCGAATTTGTGGCGCTGCTGGGGCCGAACGGCTCCGGCAAAACGACGCTGCTGCGCATCCTGGGGGCGCTCTCGCGGCCCACACAGGGCATTGTGCGGATCGGCGGGTGGGACCTGCCCGCTGAGGCCGACTATGTGCGGCGTCAGTTGGGCGTGGTGAGCCATTTGCCGCTGCTGTACGATATGCTGACCGCCGAGGAAAATCTGCTGTTTTTTGCGCGGCTGTACGACCTGCCGCCGGAGACGCGCCGCGAACAGATCGACATGCTGCTGAACCGGGTCGGGCTGCGCCGCCGCGCCCGCGATGTGGTGCGGACCTTCAGCCGGGGGATGCAGCAGCGGCTCGCCATTGCGCGCGCCATTCTGCACGATCCGGCGGTGCTGCTGCTGGACGAACCGTATACCGGGCTGGACCAGGACGCCGCCGCGCTGCTGGACGATCTGCTGCGCGAAGTCGCCATCGCGGGGCGCACCGTGATCATGACCACGCACGATCTGCGGCGCGGGCACGCCCTGGCCGACCGGGTCGCCGTGCTCAGCCGGGGCAAAATCGCGCTGGACGTGCCGACCGCCGAGATCGCGGCGGACGACCTGCCCAGACTGTACGCCGACGCCACAGGAGCCGCCACCACCCGATGACCGTTAATCCGACCGGCCCGACCAAAAAACCTGCCGCCAGCGCGGACTCGCAGACCGTCCAGCGCCGCCCGCTGACGCCCTATATGCGGGCGGTGGGCGCGGTCGCCTGGAAGGACCTGCGCGCCGAACTGCGCAGCCGCGAGATGATCACGTCGATGGTGTTGTTCACCGTCATGACCGTGATGGTATTCAGTCTCGCGCTGGAACTGGATGCCGAAGCGCGTAAAAGCACCGTCGTCGGCGTGTTGTGGGTAACGGTGGTGTTCGCCGGGACGTTGGGCCTCAGCCGCAGTCTCGCCGCCGAAAAGGACCGGGGCAGCCTGGACGCGCTGCTGCTGGCTCCCGTCGAACGGAGCGCCCTGTTTTTCGGCAAGGTGATCGGCAACCTGATCTTTGTGCTGCTAGTGGCGCTGGTGCTGATGGTGCTGCTCACGGTGTTATTCAATATCACGCTGATCGAGCCGCTGCTGGTCCTGATCGTGATTCTGGGCACGGTCGGTTTTACGACGGTCGGCACGCTGCTCAGCAGTATGAGCGTTCACGCCCGCGCCCGCGAAACGCTGCTGCCGATCCTGCTGATGCCGGTCATGATGCCGGTGTTGATCAGCGCGGTCCGGGCCAGTTCCGCCATTCTGGACGATCTGCCGTCCAGCGAATGGATCGCGGAATTACGGATGCTGGCGGTGGTAGACGTGGTATTTTTGTTGGGCGCGTATTTGCTGTTTGGCTTCGTGGTGGAGGAGTGAGCCTCCACCCTCGATGATTAGCCCCTCCCTAAACCCCTCCCCGCAAGCGGAGAGGGACTTGACACTCACCGTGATTCCCCCTCTCCGCCTGCGGGGAGGGGGTCAGGGGGAGGGGCTGCGGTTTTGGCACAGGAAAGGACAAACACAACATGGCTGTTTCGTCGCAACACGCACCTTACCCTGAAAATCGCACGCGGATTTTGCAAGCGCTGACGCTGGCGACCCTGGTATTATTCGCCGCCTCGCTGGTGCTGGACTGGGCCTACGTCGGGCCGGAACGCACGCAGGGCGAGGTCCAGCGCGTATTTTACGTCCACCTGGGATCGTTCCTGGGATCGTTCATCGCGTTTACGGCGGTAGTGGTGGGCGGCGTGATCTACCTGCGGACTCGTAACCCCAAATGGGACACCTTCGGGCTGGCGAACGTCGAGATCGGGCTGGTGATGTCGGCCATCACGATTGTAACCGGCATGACGTGGGCCAAACCGATCTGGAATACGTGGTGGACGTGGGACCCGCGCCTGACCAGCGTGACGATCATGTGGCTGGCGTATGCGGCCTATATGATGCTGCGCGCCGGGATCGAAGACCCGGAACGGCGGCGGCGGTTCGCGGCGGTGTACGGCATTATCGCGTTTGCCAGCGTGTTATTCACGATCATCATTGTGCGCGTCAAGCCGGATACCATTCACCCCGTCGTGGCCGGACCGACCCAGGCCGATCCGACCGGGGCGTTCGACGTGACGGACCGCATCCGTAACACGCTGTTTTTCAGCCTGTTCACCTTTACCGTGATGACGGCCACGCTGGTCTGGTACCGGGTCCGTTTGGAAAACCTGTTCGAGCGGGTGCTGCGCCGCAAGATCGATATACTGGCCGAATTATAAGGGACCGCCGGGGAGACGTGTTTCAATGCCGGATAACATCGAATACGCTTACATGGGATACGCCGTGACGCTGCTCGGATTGGGTGGGCTGGCGGCGTGGATTGGCTACCGTTTCTGGGCGCTGCGCCGCGAGTGGTGGCAGATCGACCGCCTGGAAGCCGAGGAACGGGCTGAACGTGGCGCAGCGTCGGAAGAACTGTAACGTGATCTTGCGTAGGGGCGTAGGGCAGTCGAACGCACGCCCCTACGATGCTCTCGAACCTCTCATGGATTCGCTTCTGTGTCCTATGGAAAGATATAAACTAAACTGTCCGCTGATCCGAGTGCAATCATGGACCCATCGGGGCTGTATGTGATGCAGTGAGGAGCGCTGCTGCCTCCTCCCAATGACATTGTACCGGGTTCCAGTGTTGCATCTATGTAGGAAAAGTTCAAGATAAACGCCTGGCTAATATATAGCTCATCTCCCACTGGACTCCAGGCGATATATACAGGGGTCTTCTTGCCTACCCCGGCGGGCATTCCAGGACGCAAAAGGTCGCCTGTAGCAGTATCCCAGACCATACCATAAGCAGAATATATCCCATAGGAATCAGGGAAAATATAACCAATAGCGACGTGCAGGCCGTCGGGATTAAAGGCCACGCTAAATAGGCGGCACTTTGAGGAGGACTCATCCTGATTGATCTCTTCGCCCGTGACAACATTCCACAATCGCACCGTGTTATCTGCGCCAATCGAGGCTAATTGCTCTGCATCCTGGGGATTAAAGTCCACACCCTTTACCGCACCTTCGTGGCCTTCAATCACCTGGATAGTTTCCCCGGATTCCACATCCCACAGCCGGATGGTCGAGTCAGCGCTGCCGGATGCCAACGTGCCTTCGGTGTTGAAAGACACACTCAACACCGCGTCTGTATGGCCCTCTAGCACGTCCGCTTCTTGACCGGTGACGACATCCCACAACCGGACCGCGCGGTCCTCGCCTGCTGAGGCCAGCAATGTTCCATCGGGACTGAAGTCCACCTGATTGACTTCTCCGGTGTGCCCTTCCAGTATGAACAGTGCCTCACCTGTTGCCGAATCCCATAGGCGTATCGTCCCATCGGCGCTGGATGAGGCCAGCACTGTACTGTCTGGACTGAAAACTACACTGGTTACTGCATCAGTGTGACCTTCCAGGGTTAATGTGCCATCATCCTGCGCGTACCCAACCGTTATGATGCCCAATGCCAGAATTAACATCAAAACCAGAATCTCGAAAAATCTTAATGCTTTCACGGGTTCCTCCACAGAAAATAATAATTCCTTCTAGAATATCATCATAACATAAATTAAACACTGCTGACAAGTTGCTATTGAGGCAGGAATACCTTTAAAGGTTCATAATGTCGTTACAACACTCGTCTATTTCCAATCTCTTGATTTTAAAAACGAACACCGGCTCGATTGGGCCGGTGTTTTTGTTGAGTTAACAATTCGTTGGAGGTGTCGGGAATTGAACCCGAGTCCGTAAGATTCGAGCACGAACCTCTACAAGCGTAGTCGGCTTTTCAGTTTCGCGGGTGGGTGCCCAAGCCAACCCAGGCGGACCACGCGCTAGCCGATAGGGTTCTCACCGCCGGGTATCGACGTCGCGGCGGCATATCCTGTCTTTTGTGACGCCCGCTTGCCACGCGAACAGGCACGCTTGGGGCGGGCGGATAACCCTTAGGTTATCGCGTCTGACCTAACCGCTATTAAGCGGCGAGGGCGAGACGTGGAGTGCTCTGATTGGCACTTATAGGTGTGCTCTGGATTAACGAGGGTAGAGCGCCTCGGCTTGCAGTCCGTGACCAGCCTCCCACGTCGAAGCCTGTCACCCCCTGTATGTATCCATTATAGCAGAATTCCGTCCCGGTTTATATGGCGAATTCCTACCCCCACATCAATAGCGTTTTTATCCCACCCATCCTATAATGCCCATATACGGGATTCTTACAGGTGGACGTTATGGCAGACACAAATACCCAGCCACAACAAGCGGAGCAAGCCGAACTCGTCGCGCAGCGCACCCGCCAGCAGTTGCAGGATATGTTCGACAACACCCCGGCAACCGTGTATGCCAAAGACCTGGAAGGCCGCTACATTTTCGTGAACCGCCAATTCCGCGAGCGATCCGGCATGGGCGAACAGCAGGTGTTGGGCAAAACCCAGGGCGAGTTGTTCCCGCATCTGGTAGGCGATATCGGCGGCGTCTGGGACCAGCAAGAACAAGATGTACTTGCCAGCGGTCAAACCATGTCGTTTGAAGAAGTGGGGCGGACAACCGGCAGAACCTACCTTGCCATCAAATTTTTCCTGTATGACGCCGACGGCAACCCCTATGCCCTGTGCAACAGTTCGATTGATATCACCGACCGCAAGCAGGTTGAGGAAGAAGTCAAACGCCGCAACCGCGATCTGCTGCTGCTCAACCGGGTGATTGCGGCGGCCACCTCGACCCTGGACGTCAAAGAAGTGCTGACGGTGGCGTGCCACGAACTGGGGCAGGCGTTCGATATCCCCCAGGTGGCGGCGGCCCTGTTTAACACGGAATGCACCGCCGCTGTTGTCACAGCCGAATACCTGGCGGCAGGCCGTCCGAGCGCGATGGGGATCGAACTGCCTATTGAAGCAAATCCGGCGACCCAGTACGTGACCGAACACAAAAAACCGCTGGCGGTCGCCAACGCCCAACACGATTCCCGGCTGGCGGCGGTCCAGCATGTCATGGTCCAGCGCGGCACGGCATCGCTGCTGCTGCTGCCGCTGATCGTACAGGAGCGCGTGATCGGCACGATTGGCCTGGATGCCATCCACCCCCGCGATTTTAGCGACCGGGAAGTCGAACTGGCGTCCAGCGTGGCGGCAGCGGTCAGCCAGGCGCTGCACAATGCGCAGTTGTACCAGGAACTCACGACACGCCGGGACGCGCTCGAACAGGCTGTCAGCGAACGCACCGCCGAATTGCAGGCGTCCAACCGGCAGCTTGAACAGGCCAATAAAGACCTGCTGGCACTCAGCCGGGTCAAAACCGAGTTTGTGTCCAACGTCTCGCACGAACTGCAAACCCCGATCACCAATCTCAAGCTGCGTTTCCACCTGTTGGAACGCGATCCCGACCGCGCCGACCAGCACCTCAAGGTGCTCCGGCGCGAAACGAACCGGCTGGCGCACATTATCGAAGACCTGCTGAATCTTTCGCGCATCGATCAGGATCGGCTGGCCTATACGCCGACGGCGGTGGACCTCAACACGCTGATCTACCTGTACGGGGACGACCGCCAACTGCTGGCGCAAAACCGCGAGTTGACGTTGACATGTATCAATTGCCCGGATGCGCCGATGGTCCAGGCCGACGCGGGCTTATTCGGTCAGGCCGTGAGCATTCTGCTGACCAATGCCCTGAATTACACCCCTTCCGGCGGGGCGGTGATGATCCGGGTCGAGACACGCGAGCACGCCGGACGGCAGTGGGCCGGGATCGCCATTGAGGATACCGGGCCGGGCATTCTGCCGGACGAACTGCCGCACCTGTTCGAGCGGTTCTATCGCGGCACGACCGGGCGCGAATCGGGCACCCCCGGCACCGGGTTAGGGCTGGCGATCCTGAAGGAAATTATGGACCGGCACCAGGGCGACATCGAGGTTCACAGCGCGGGCATTCCCGGCCAGGGGGCCACCTTCCGGCTGTGGCTGCCGGTGCCCCAGCCATAGCGGGGTGCACGAACGAGTTGATGTTGTTAGGCGGCACGGCCTCACCCCCCGGCCCCGACGCAACCGCAGGTTGCGCCTCCATTCGAAATGGAGAGGGGGGGGAGAAAACAAGCAGCGGCAAA
>JAFGTJ010000049.1 GCA_016934195.1 Anaerolineae bacterium
CGTCGGGAGTTATTTTGTCGGGCTGTTCTGCACGCACGAGATATTTTTGTTGCCCGCCAGTTTTGTATTGTTAGGGTGGCTGCACGATCCGCGCGCCGCCCGGCGGGGCCTGCTGCTGACGGTGCTTTCAATGGCCGCCGCCATGCCCGTCTACCTGTTCTTTTACCACTTCGACCGCTATGGCATCGAGTCCGGGAACATGATATCCGCCGGGTTCGTATCGGCGCTGGTATCGTCCGGCCTGTCCCTCGATATGAGTCTGCTGGCTGCGTATCCGCTTTCGTTCGGCATCAAAACCTATGATTTCCTGCGCGGGTGTTTTTCCGAAACCACGCGCTGGCTGTTTACCGGTGCGGTTCTCATCATGATGATCGTCCGGTATGCGCCGGGGCGGGCCTGGCGTCTGGCAGTGGTACTGCTGCTGATGTTTGGCGCGCTGATCACGCCTTACGTGTCACGCCTGTACCTGATGTCCGGCGCGATCAATTACCACCCATCCTATATGCTGGGTGGACGGGTGTTTTATGTGCCCTTTATCGTGATCGCGCTGTTCTGGGGCTATCTGCTGCGCGGTCCTGTGCGCGACAGACGGTTCAGGTACGGCCTGGTGGTGGCTGGCCTGGGATTGTACCTGCACGCCGTTTTCTTTTTATACGACTCATCCGATTATATGGGGCTGGCCGTCAGCCAGGGACCGGTTTCCTTTGTTGTGCCGCCCCCCTGGAATCCCTACGCCACCGACCATACCTTCGCGCTGGTGGGTGTGACCCTGGCGGCGGGCTTGCTGCTGGCCGTTTTCCTGCGGCGGCGCGGCGGCCTGCCAGTCGAGTCGTCCCCTATCCGATAACCTGCCAGCACGGGTTTTTGCGGGGCGTCCCTAGACGTGCCTGTCACCGCCGCGTTGGTGTAGGGGCGCGGCAAGCAGCGCCTTCGGAAAAAGAAACAGGGCGCGGCAAGCAGCGCCCCTACGCGCACAATTCGCTCACGGTATCGCACGCGAAGAAGGGGGCGCGGGTTATGCCCGTTTTTCCCCTCTCCACAATATCGGGCGGGGCTTAATCGACCGGCGCGGTGATCGGATCGAACGGCTCGTTGACCTGTGAGATCACCTGCTGCGTCGTGAGTTCAAACGAGAAATCGAGCATGATGCCCTCGGCGAACTGCTCCGCCGAGAGTTCGTTGTGCGCGTCAACGTCGCTGGCGGTCATGCGCAGCGTCATATCAACCCGCAGCGGGTGATCGTCGGCGTCCAACTGCACGGTCATCACCGCGCCGCTGGCCGCGTCCAACCGGTCCAGCAATACCTGTGTCAACAGATTGGCCCCGTCCTGGGTTTCGCTCATGGCGGCCTGTAGTCCTGCCAGATCGAATGTCACCGTGATCTTATCGACCGGCGTGCTGTCGGCTAACGTCTTGGCCTGGATCGTGACGTCGGCGGCGTTGGCCCGCATAAAGTCGGCATCTGTGAACGGGGAGGCGTTCTCGTCGTCTGCCAGATCGTCCAGGCCCATCGACGAAAACAGGTCGGATGCGCCCACATCTTCCACCACGAACCAACCCTCCGGCAGCGGATAGGCGTCATCCGGCACCGCGCCATCATACAGGGCGTTCAGGTAGAGCACGCCGTCTACCAGCCGCGCCTCGCCGCCGACGCTGTAAAGGGTCGTGACTTCCTGGCCGTTGGGCCGCACCGTGACGTCGCTGAACTCCACCGTGATATCGGCCTGCGTGTTGCTCCCATTGGCGATGATTGTAAGTGATGCCGCCTCATGTTGGATGGTACGGCGCGACTGGTCGCCCAGTGTGATCACGATCTCCTGCGCGTCGATGATTTCCACGTCTTCGCGGTAACTGTCATAGGACTCAAAGAGTTCGCGCGCCTGCACGACCCGGTCCAGCAGGACCAGTTGTTCCTCTGATAAGCCGCCGCCGTCCTGTGCGCCGACCGGAATCGGGGTTGTGATCACGGCCAGGACCAGCGCCGCAATCACGATTCCCAGACCTATCATTCGCCGGATTCGCATGATGTTTTCCTTTCAGTTGTGAGTAATGAGTGATGGGTGTTGAGTTATTGGCCGGGCGTGTACTCAAAGATGCGGCGGTCGTGCCCGTCCCCGTAGTAATTTTCGCCGATCCCGATCTGCCGGAAGCCCAACCGCTCGTACAGCCGGACGGCGGTATCGTTGTCCACTTCGGCGGTGACGCGAATCCGCGCCGCGCCTGCGGCTAACAGGTTTTCGATCCCCTGCGCGATCAGCCGCCGACCGAGTCCCTGCCGCCGGAAGTGGGCCAATACCGCCAGATTGAGAATCCAGCCGGTGTGATCGGTTTGCGCGACCGCGCCGGACAGGTAGCCGACGACTTTGGAAGCGCCCCCGGTATCGACCGCCGCCACCAGTTGCAGCGTCGGCGCGAGATCGTGCAACTGGCGGAAAATCAACGGGCGGTAGCCGCCGCTGCCATACACGGCCTGCTCGATATCACTGGTAGCGCGCAGGTCGTCCAGGCAAAATAACCGGATGGTGGCGTTGCTCATAAATATTTTTCTCCCCTGTGTGTTTTGTTAGCCCCTCCCCCTGACCCCCTCCCCGCAGGCGGAGAGGGGGAATCATGTGAGTGTCAAGTCCCTCTCCACTTGTGGGGAGGGATTTAGGGAGGGGCTAATCGCTCACTCCAACTCCACCCGCAGATCGACCTGACCCACGCCGATCACGTCGCCGGACGAGATCACGACCGGCTCCTGGACCGGCGCATCATTAAGGCGCGTCCCGTTGCTGCTGCCGCGATCTTCCAGCCACCACTGGCCGCCGCGCCGCGTGACCAGCGCGTGTTCCTGGCTGCAAAAGGTATCATCCAGCGCAATCGTATTGGACGGACCCCGGCCCAGGCTGGTCAGCGGCAGCAGCGGAAAATTGGTTCCGGTATCCGGCCCGCCGTCGCCTGCTGCCACGATCACCAACCGCCCGTAGCGGCGCGTTCCGGCCAGCGCGACGTGCTCCGCTGCGCGAAAATCGCGCCACAGCGCCCACAGCACCGCGCCCATAAAGGCCAGCAGCAGCGCCCCGGTGATCAGACGCAGCCCTAACAGCACGCTCTCGGCGCTCATGCGGGATCATCTCCGGGCGGCGGAGTCAGGATCGGCGGCGGGAATGGCTCAACCGGGGCTGATTTTCGGGTTGGCGGCATAGCCTGGGTATCCCCGGCGGACGCGGCGGCCTGCTGTGACGAGTCCTCTTCGACCACGTAGACCAGCGGAATTCCGGCCAACTCGATCACGTCGCCGTTATTCAGCACGCATTCCGTCACCCGCGCGCCGTTGACGGTTGTTCCGCCCCGGCTGCCCAGGTCATATAACACGAAGCGCCCGAATCGCAGCCGTAACTGGCAGTGCTGGCGGCTCACACGCGGGTTATCCAGCACAACGGCGTTATCGCGCTGCCGCCCGATATTGATCACGGGACGGTCCAGCGGCACGTAGCGGTCGCCGTCGATGACCAGGAACACGGCGGGCAGCGCCCCGGTCCCGGCGCGTCCGGCGGGTGCGTCTCCGGCCTGATCCAGATCGACCGCCGCTAATGCCTGGGTGGGATCGTGTTTCAGGCTGACGTGTTCGGCCTGCACCGTGACATGATGCGGCGGGATCGCCCCGTTCGATTCCAGGATCACCTCCGGCGCGGAATCCAGCCGGAGGTCGCTGTCACCGGCCAGGGCGGTGATGTGCCGCGCCATGATCGCGCCGAGGTCCGGTTGGGCGGTTAACAGGGCGGCATGATCGGCGGGATTCAGGGATACACGGTAGCGGGTCGGCGCGGATAAAAACCCCGCGTCGTCCAGGTCGGCCCCGTCTTCCATCGCGCGCGCCAGCCGTAACGCGACCTCA
>JAFGTJ010000349.1 GCA_016934195.1 Anaerolineae bacterium
TATGGAAAGCTGATTAGCCCCTCCCTAAATCCCTCCCCGCAAGCGGAGAGGGACTTGAGTGAACCGCCTCCCCTTTCTCCGCTTGCGGGGAAAGGGGCCGGGGGATAGGGGCTTAGCAAACACGCTCTAAGCCTCACCCCCTGGCTCCCGCTCCATTGTGCAGCACGGGTGAGTTGGTGTACGGTTAAGCCCACTCGCCATATCATGACGAATGGATGAACGCAGATAAACACAGATCAAGGCCAACCACCCGCACACTAAATCCCCTCTCTGCATTCCGTATGTGGAGAGGGGATTTAGGGGAAGGTCCATTCAGCGGGCGGAGCTACAGCGCCGCGACCGCCAGCGCCAGATCGCGCCGCAGCCGCGCGCGGTTGAAGTGCTCCCACGCCGCCGGGAAGGTGTCGAGCAAGCGCCGCTGCTCGTCCTGCTGGGCGGCGGCATACGCCAGCACACCGGAAATATCGGGCCGCATAAACAACGGCACGCCGCTGTACCGGACGTGGTGCGCGTCTACGAAGTCGCGCAGGGCGTCGGCGGCAACACAGGCGTCGTTGAGATCGCCCAGGTGATCCTGCATGATCTTGACATCCTCGATCACCTGCCGGGCTTCCGGCCCCAACACGTCCGCGAAAAATTCCAGCGCGTAGCGGAAACGCTTGAAGTCGATGCGCAGCGCGTGCAGCGTCTCAATCGGCGCGCCGTCGAGCACGGTATCGTAGGCGCGCACCTGCTCGTAATGCGCGTAGATCAGGCGCGGCGCGATGTGGCGCACCTGGTAAGCGCTCACAGCATCGGACGGAATGGGTTTGGCTCCCTTACCGGGGGTGGTCAGAAAGGTATGGAACTTGTCCACAAACCGGGCAAAGTCCTTGCTGTCCAACCGGGTGATCAGGGTCCGGCGGGCCTTGCTGCGCCGCTTGTTCCACGCCGTCAGCAGCGGATCGAGCGTCAGATCGGGGTGATCGGCCTGGAAGCGTCCGGCCTTTTCAATGGCAACATCCAGGTCGCGGACCTCGCCCAACGCATCTCCCACGCGGCGCAGCCCGTCCAGGTAGGGATGGATGACGCCTTTTTTGTAAAACGGCTTGAACAACCGGAACGCGCTCCGCATCCGGCGCGTGGCAACCCGCATATCATGCACCGCCTCGATATCAACACCCAGGCGGCTGCCCGGTTCGTGCTTCAGCATCCGTTCAAAGTGGAAAAACAGCGCCTTGCGTCCCGCCTCGGCCATCGCGTCACCGGGCAGTATCCCCACCGACTCGCGCAGGTCCAGCGGCAGACGCGGCACATCCACGCCGGGAACGGGTTCCGGCGCTGGTTCCGGCTCCGGTTCGGATTCTTCCGCGCTGGCCTCGTCCGTATCAAAGGCATCATCCAGCGCGCTTTCCAGATCACCATCACCCGGTTCCTCGACGGCGGCTACCACGTCATCGAAGGCGCTTTCGAGCGCGGTGAATTCATCGTCGATGATCGCCGCAACGACGGCTTCCGATGCGTCAAGGCTGTCAGCGGGCGCGTCCAGATCGGGGAAAATGCCCAGGCCGCGTTCCTGCCATTCGCGCCGCCAACGCCGGACCTGCCCGGCGCTGAGTTCGACGGCGGCGGCAATCTCGGCGGTAGGGGTGTCGTCCGCGCTCATCAGGATGATCTGGGCGCGACGTATCTCGGCGGGAGTGCCGGATTCGCGGACGGTTTGCAGGGCGTGCCGCTCCGCGTCAGTAAGTGTATAAGACATGGTGATAATCCTCGTTAGTTCTGCCAGACTGGTGTACGGTAATCCCATCCCCGAGATTGTGTTATAGTATAGCAGTTTTTTTAAGAGAAGTTAAACCACATTAAGGATATTTAATCGAGGAGTGATCATGAAAATTCTGGCGTTGGAACACGAGGTTCCCGGCACGCTGCCGGAGCAGTTCGCCCCGCACCTGGACGCGGAAACCCGGCGTGTCTGGGAACTGGTGCAGGCGGGCACTATCCGCGAAATGTATTTCCGGCAGGACCGGACTCAGGCCGTGATCGTGCTGGAATGCGACGATGCGGACGCCGCCCGCGCTGTTTTGGAGACTCTGCCGCTGGTCCGGGCCGGACTGATTACGTTTGAGGTGATTCCGCTGCGGGCCTATCCGGGTTTTAGGCGGCTGTTCCGGGAAGATTAGCCTCACCCCTAAATCCCCTCTCCACTGCGTAGAGAGGGGACTTGACATCATGACATTTCCCCCTCTCCATAGCGCCGACCGGAGGTCGGCAGCGTCATGGAGAGGGGGTCGGGGGGTGAGGCTAGATTGCCCCGGTCCCGATATCGGTCCGGTAATGCACGCCCTCAAAGTGGATGCACGGCACGGAGTCGTAGACGCGGCGGATCGCGGTCGGGAAATCCGGCCCGATCCCGGTCAGACCCACTACGCGCCCGTTAGTCGTGAGAGTCCGGTCCTCGACCCGGCGCGTCCCGGCGTGGAACAGGATCGCGTTCTTCGGCACCGGGCACGCCTGCGTTACCGGCAGACCGGAATCACGGTGGTCGGGATACCCCGCCGTCACCAGCATCACCGTAACCGCCGCCTCATTCCGCCAGCGAACCGCCGCCGGGTCCAGCGTCCCATCCACACACGCCTCGATGATGTCCAGCAAATCAGTTTCCAGCAGCGGCAAGACCGTCTGCGCGCCGGGATCACTAAAGCGGGCGTTAAGTTCCAGCACGACCGGCCCGTCCTGAGTCAGCACCAGCCCCACGTACAGCATCCCTTTGAAACAGCACACATCCTCTTGCAGCCCGGCCAGCGTCGGCGCGATGATGCGCTGCTGCACCAACGCGGCGATCTCCGGCGTCAGGCACGGGGCAGGCGCGACCGATCCCATGCCGCCGGTATTGGGACCCACGTTGTGATCGTGCAGGCGCTTGTAATCGCGCACACCGGGCAGCATGGCGATGGATTTGCCATCCGAAAAAGCCATCACCGACAGCTCATGCCCGGTCAAGCGCTGCTCAATGACCACGCGATGACCCGCTCTCCCCAGCGCGTGACGGTCCAGCAGGGCGCGCAGAATCCCCTCAGCATCGTCCGCGCCCCTGGGCAGAAAAACGCCTTTGCCACGCGCCAACCCGTCGGCCTTGATCACCACATTGTCCGGCGCATGGTGCAGCAGGTATTCGAGCGCCGGGTCGATCTCGGTAAACGCCTGGTAAGGCGCGGTCGGCACGCCGTAGCGATCCATGAGTTCTTTAGCGTAACTTTTGGACGTTTCGATCAGGGCGGCGCGGCGCTGCGGCCCAAAAATGCGCAGTCCCACCGCCTCGAACTGGTCCACTAACCCCAGTTCGAGCGGCTCTTCCGGCCCGATCACGGTCAGGTCCACGCCTTCGGTTTCCGCGAAATCGAGCAGGCTCACCACGTCGGTCGTATCGACGGGAATATTACGCGCCACCGGGATCAGGGCCGTGCCGCCGTTGCCGGGGGCGACGCTGATCCGGCTGACGCGCGGCGATTGGGCCAGTTTCCAGGCAATGGCGTGAGTGCGTCCGCCGCTGCCAACGATCAGAATATGCATGATATCTCACACAATAAAAAAATCTGGGATTACCGGAGTTGGTAGCTGGGCAGAATACCACGATCCCGCCATCGCCGCCAACATCGAGGGTCCACGAACGAGTTGATGTTGTTAGGCGAATTCAATGCGACCACATTTCGTAGGGGCGCTGCTTGCCGCGCCCTCCCCAAAAAACAAACAGGGCGCAGCAAGCAGCGCCCCTACACGCCCAATTCGCCAACAACATCGAGTTGTCAGGAAAAACGGCCTCACCCCCTATAATCCCGCGTGCGCGGAGCGCACACCTCCATCCGAGACGTTTAGCCTCGCTGTCGCTCGACTAAACTATGGAGAGGGGGACTTGTGGCGACGGCGCTCTATACGGTCTCCCCCTCTCCATTTTGAAATGGAGGCGCAACCTGCGGTTGCGTTGGGGCCGGGGGGTGAGGCCGTTTGTTACGCACGCGCCACA
>JAFGTJ010000350.1 GCA_016934195.1 Anaerolineae bacterium
CTCTCCACAACGTGGGGAGGGGGTCAGGGGGAGGGGCTAACTCACGATCACGCTATTCTGTAGTCCTACCTAACGACAAGGTTGGCGAAAGTATCGAAAACTAACAACCAATCACCAATCACCAACCCCCGCTTTTTCACACCCGCCGGGGACGCACGCGCAGCGCCTCGATCCGCGCCCGGATATCGTCCTCGTGCGGCAGCGGCGCGGCGCTGTCCGGCTCGTAGCGCGGCAGATCGGGCGGCGCGAGATCGAGCGCGGCCAATGACCGGGTGGCGCGTTCCAGGCTCCACCACCACGCGAACGGCGGACCATCGGCCCAGGCGAGCCGGTAGGCGTCCAGCGCGTGTTGGGCGGCGATATCGCGCTCGTCCAGCGCCAGGAAGACTTCGGCGGCGCTGTTGTGCAGGTCGTGCCGCTGGACGGTGTAGGGCAGATTGAACGCCTCGGTGATTGTTGCGCGGGCGAGGTCGTGCCGCCCCTGGATCGCCAGGGCGCGCGCCAGATAACCCAGGTACGCGGCCAGCTCCGAGACGCCGTGTTTGCGCGCCAGCGTGATCGCGTCCTGGAAATGTTCGACGGCGGCGAGAATCCGTTCCTGCTGCAAGGCGACCTCGCCGCGCAGATGGTGGATGTGCCGCTGGCTGAAGGCGTCGGCGCTGGCGTGGGCCAGTTCCCAGGCGCGATCCAGCACCCCGGCAGCGTCCAACCCTCGGCAGATCAGGCCAAAAGCCCGGTAGCGCTCGGCGTCGGCCTGCCACATCTCGGTTGAATAATGGGGCGGATTGGCGCTGAAGGCGGTGTAGGCGGCGTCGGCGGCATCCCAGCAGCCGGTCATAACGTGGACCGCCAGCAGCGACAGGTGCGAAAACGCCTGCCCGATCTCGTCTTCCGCCGTGACTGCCAGATCGTGCGCCAGTTCGACCGCGCGCCGCGCTGCCGCCAGCCGGTTATCGATCAACAGCGAACTGGCATAATTACGCAGCCCTACGCCCAGATTCGCGTCGTCCTTGCCCTTCAGATTCAGGCCCAGTTTCAGCGCCTTGAGCCGGAGCGCCCGCCCATTCTGGCCGAGGTAGTAATACGCGCTGGCGAGACTGTTCAGGCAGGCGCTTTGCTGTTCCGGGGATGACAGCGTGGGAAGCTGGTCGATCCCGTTGGTAAACAGCGGCCTGAGCAGCGTGACCATTGTTTCGTAGGCGGCGATGCGGTTGTGCAGCACGCGGCTCAGCCGGGTGCTGTAAAATTCCGCCGCCGGGTCCAGCAAATCCTGCCCGATCAGCGCGTGGTAAATTTCCAGTTCGCGGGTCAGGTCGGATATCCCGCGCACCTCCTCCAGCGGAGTCGGCGGCAGTTTCTCGAAATGGGTGCGAATCCGGGCGAAGGCGGCGCGGCGTTCTTCGCCTTTCAGGTCCTCGAAAGCGTAGGAACGCACAATGGGATGCAGGTCGTAATCATTGTTGACACGATCCCATTGCAGCAGCCCCCGGTCCTCCAGTTCGCGCAGCCCGGCGTAAAACTGTCGCAGCGACGCCTGGTACGCTTCGGAGTTGCGGTAGGCGACCATCCGGTCCTGGTACGCGGTGTAACCGGCCCGCATGTCGGGCAAATCCGCCTCGATCTCGTTGATCCGTTCCGTCAGGTACTCGCGCTTGGCGGTATTATCCGGGTCGGTGCGTTCGGTATCGGCCAATTCCTGGCGATACGCCGCCAACAGGTTTTCGCTCGGCTGGGGCACCGGGGTTGGCGGCGGCGGGGTGTAGGGATTGAGCGACATCACCGTTTCGTGCCCGATCCGGTAGCGGAACGCGGCGATCTGGCTGAGCAGCTTGCGCAGTTCCGGCTTGAGTCCTTCCAGCGCGAACTGCAAAATATTGGTGCGCCGCTGCGCCAGGTTCACATCCGGCAGGCGCAGGCGATGGCCCTCGTGCTCGTACCAGGCGTCGAAATCACCCGGCGCGGGCCGGAAATCGTTGATATGCCCGGCCAGCACGGTCAGCAGCAGGCTGTGGTGCTTGAACTGCGCCATAAACCGCCGCAGCGCCGCCTCGTCGCCGCGCACCTTCAGGTAGCGCATGAGCGTCAGCGCGTCGTCGGGATGCAGGCCATCCAACAGGCACACATCCACGCCCGGCAGTGGCTGCCCGGCCCGGTTTTCCAGCACGGCGGGCATCAGGCGCGTGCTGATCAGCACTTTGGTTTGCGGGCAGCGCGTCAACCGCTGCAAAAACGCGCCGCTGCGCGGATCGGTGCAGTCGCGCCGGTTGACGTCCACCTGATCATCGGGGATGCGCGCCGCGTCCGGGCGGTGATAGGCCACCATGATCCGTTCCAGCCCGTCCAGCACCAGCAGGTAGCGGCCCTGGCACAATTCGTTTAGCAGCCGTTCCTCGCGTTCGTACTGGGAGGTGCCGTCGGAGGGGTCCAGCAGCCTGCCGGTCACGTAGGCCAGCGCGTGCCGCGTGAAATTGCTGATCGCGGAGTCGCTTTCGTAGAAGCTCCACCACAACAGCCCGTCGAACTCACCGGACGGGCGGCTGTTGAACCATTCCCAGGTCAGCGCGCTTTTGCCCACCCCACCAATCGCCTCGACGATCATCACGGTAGACGGCGACGCGGCCCAATCGTCCAGCAGCTTGAGTTCTTTGCGCCGCCCGAAAAAATCCTGGCGCATGAGGTAGGGATGCGCGGCGTAGCGGTCCGGCGGGTGGGGAATGCGCGACGTGGTGCCGGTGCTGGTGACGGCATCGTCCGCGATCAGGCCCTGGTCCTTGAGCCGGGTCAACGCCTGGTACACCTGCGCGCCGAGATCATCCGGCGACGTGAAGAAACCGACGACGTGATCGTGTTTCAACCGCTGCTTGAGGTCGCGCAGTTGTTCCTTTTTTTGCCCGGTTTCTTCCTCATCGGGATCATCGTCTGAAACGACCGGGTGATGGTCGGCCATGATGAAGATCAGGATCGGAATCTGGCGGACGCGGGCGCGGTTGTATTCCATTTCGGTGATCGACACGCGGGCCGGGTTGTCGATGTGATCGGGAATGTAGCCGTAACGGTTCCCGAAGATGCCCACGTATACTTCCGACTGGTTCACCAGTTCGAGCGAATATTCGACGGCGGACGCGGTATCGGCGGTGTCGCGTTCCATCGCCAGCGGGAACATGCCGCGCCGCCAGATCGCGTCGATCACGCTGCGGCGGTGATCGGGCATATCGCGGGTCGTGCTGCTGACCATCACGTCGGCGCGATGCGTGCGCCTGCGGTAAGGCGGATGTTGAGCAATCATAATGACACTTGAGTATCTTGAATAAATGGCTACTTTTCGGTGTTTGATTGGGTGTTTGGCGTGTACTTTTGCAGCGTGGCGACCAGTTCCTCCAGCGCCGCGTCATAACTTTTATGGGCAAAATCAATGTGCTGGATGCGGCGCAGTTGGTACGGAATCCGGCAGTCCTGGTACAGCACCGGGACGACGGGCTTGCTTTCGTCCAGGAAATAATGCCACTCGTCCGCCGCGTGACGCGACTCGGCCCCATTGGGTGACAGCATCACGACGATCACCCGGCACGCATCCAGCGCTTTCTGAATTTCCGCCGACCAGATCATGCCTACGCCGATCTCGGTCTGGTCCAGCCAGACCGGGATATCGCGCGCTTTCAGGTCGGCCACCAGGCGGCGCACAAATTCCTGATCGATGCGCGAATAGCTCATGAATACCTGCGGCGTTCCGGTGCTCTGGCTCTGTTTGGGCAGTTGTTCCAGCAAATCCTGCTCCTGGTTCAGCAGGCGTTGGATAATCAGGCTGTTCATGGCCGTGACCAGCGTCATATTGGTTTTGATATGGTGGTTGAACGCGGGCCGGTCGATCTGGATTACCGTCACGGGCGTGATGGCGACTACGTCCGCCGTGCGCGGCTGGTTCAGCAGCAGTGACATTTCCCCGAAAAACTGCCCCCGGTGCAAGGTGTCGAGCCGGTGCGGTCCTTGTTCGGCGTTTTTGAGGACTTCGACCTCACCTTCCACCAGCACAAAAAAGTCCGATCCGTCAGTCCCTTCCTGGCATAATACGTGCTGCGCCGGGTAGTTGACCACGCGCGCACTGTCATACAGCCTGCGGATGGCTTCCGGGCTGAGTTGGGGAAATACGCCCTGTAATACTTTAAGCGCTGCTGACATGGCTTACCCTGATTATTTGGTTATCCCACTTATTCCCGCCAGTCGATCTGGCGGCCATCCCGCCACCAGACAGCTACTTCACCGCAATCGACAGTTTGAAACCCTAATTGATTATACAGGGAACGGGCCGGATTGCGCGTGGTCACGGCCAG
>JAFGTJ010000050.1 GCA_016934195.1 Anaerolineae bacterium
TGAATTGGTTTCTCCATAAGCCCCCTTTCCCCATCGCGGTCTATACATGCTGATAGGGAGAAAGAGGCTTATTGGTCTTTCCCTCCCTACCCCACATCGCCCCCGATCCGTCATGCAAGCGTCAGCCAGCCATACAGTACCCGTAGTGGCCCTATGGTACTATTAGGATGCCGTTAGGCAACTGCAAGCTTGAATCCGGCCCATCCCTTCGCTACAATGAGGGCCATAGGGGAGAATGTGCCAGTGGTGCCAGACCTGGGGATCGTCATCGTCAATTGGAATACCCGCGACCTGCTGCGCGACTGCCTGCGCTCGATCCAGGCGTCCGCGGGCATATGTGACACCCGCGTGATCGTGGTCGATAATGCCTCGTCCGACAGCAGCGCCGAGATGGTCCGCGCCGAGTTCCCCGACGTGACCGTGATCGCCAGCCCGACCAACGACGGGTTCAGCACCGCCAATAACAAGGGCCTGCGCGAACTGGGTTTTGAACAAAACTGCGGTGAGGATGCGCCCCGTTACGCGCTGGTGCTCAATCCTGATACGGTCCTGCCACTGGACGCGCTGCACGATATGATCGCGTACATGGACGCCGACGAGTCGATGGGTATCGCGGGGCCAAAACTGGTGCTGCTCGATGGTTCGCTGGATTGGGCCTGCCGCCGCAGTTTCCCGACGCCCGAAATCAGTTTTTACCGGATGGTGGGTCTTTCCAAATTATTCCCAAAAAGTAAGCGATTCGGGCGGTATAATATGACCTATCTCGATCCCGACCTGGAAACCGAAGTCGATTCGGTGGTCGGGGCGTTTATGCTGGTCCGGCGCGCGGCCATAACGCGCGTGGGCCTGTTCGATGAAGATTTCTGGATGTATGGAGAAGACCTGGATTGGGCGTACAGAATCAAGCAGGCCGGGTGGAAGGTGATGTACAACCCGACGGTGACGGTGACACACGTCAAACGGGCGGCGAGCCGCCAGTCGAAACGGGCACAGCGCGAATTTTACCGGGCGATGCTGATCTTTTACCGCAAACACTACCGGGCCACGACTCCGCTGTGGCTCCACAGCCTGATCCTGACGGGTCTGGCGCTGAAGGGGGGCCGCCCCCTGTGGAGCGAACTACGGCGCGCACCGGGACGGTCAGCCGCCGCCTCAACGTAAGCGCCGCAGCGGATCGCCGGGTGCGGGGCCTGCTGCATACCGCCCTGGTGATCATGGACGGGATCATGATCGCGCTGGCATTCCTGCTGGGATACGTGGCGCGCGCGCATCTGCCGCTGCCTGCCGTGCCGGTCAATCCGCCGCCCTTCTCCACCTACGCGCCGATGATGGTCATTCACGTATTCGCCATCCTGGTCGTATTCTATTTCGGGCGGCTGTACCACCTGCGCCGCGCCGTCAGCCGCATCGACGAAGCCTACGCCATCGCGCAGCACCTCTCGGTCGGGACGTTTATGGCGGTCGCGGTCGAAACACTGACTTTCAAAAACAGCGGTTTTGAACTGGACTACCCGCGCGGCGTGATCATCTACGCCTGGTTATTCGGGATCGCGCTGACCATCACGGGCCGCGAACTGCACCGCCAACTGACCGTCCGGCTGCGGGATTGGGGTCTCGGACGCGACAACGTGCTGATCATCGGGTCCGGCGAAGTGGCGCGCACCATTGCCGAAAAAATCCGCTGGTCGCCGCACCTGGGCCTGAACGTCGTGGGCGCGGTCAACGGCATACCGGGATCGACGGTGGGCGACATCCCCGTGATCGGCACTACCGGCCAATTGCCCGAAATTATCGACGAGCACGAAGTAGACGAAGTGATTATCGCCCTGCCGGAAGCCTCGCACCGCGAACTGGTCCACCTGATCAGCAAGTGCCAGCGCGGGAAGGTCAGCATCAAGGTCTATCCCGATATTTTCGCGTACATGGCGGGCGGCCTGACGGTCGATGACCTGAACGGACTGCCGATGCTGTCGGTCCGGGACGTGGCGCTGCGCGGCTGGAAGCTCAGCCTCAAGCGCGGGATGGACGTGGTAGGGGCGTTTGTGGGACTGGTCTTCCTCAGCCCGTTTTTCTTCCTGACCGCGATCCTGGTCAAGCTGGAATCGCCGGGACCGGTCTTTTTCTGCCAGGAACGGATGGGCCTGGATGGTCGCCCGTTCCCGGTGATCAAGTTCCGCACCATGCGCCAGGATGCCGAAAAACACGGGCCGGGCTGGACGGTTCAGGGCGATGCGCGCATCACGCGGTTGGGGGCCTTCATGCGCCGTACCAACTGGGACGAAATGCCGAATTTGATCAATGTATTTTACGGGCAGATGAGCCTGGTCGGGCCGCGCCCGGAACAGGTCTACTACGTGCAGAAATTCCGCGAATACATTCCCCGCTATATGGAACGTCACCGCGAAAAGGCCGGGATGACCGGCTGGGCGCAGGTTAACGGGTTGCGCGGCGATACCTCGATCCTGGAACGGACCAAGTACGACCTGTGGTACGTGGAAAACTGGTCGCTGTGGCTGGATATCAAGATCGTGCTGCGAACCATTTTCCAGACGGTGTTTGGCCGCAGCAAAAATGCGTATTAGCCCCTCATTCCCCCGGCCCAACACGCATTAAAGCTAA
>JAFGTJ010000003.1 GCA_016934195.1 Anaerolineae bacterium
ACCTCGTCGATCACGGCGCGGTTGGTCGGTTTTTCGCCCCACTTGGGCCACCAGCCGCCGCCATCACGGTAATACTGCATGGTGGGCTGCCGGTAGCGGTATTCGGCCAACGGAATAATCGAGGCGGCGTGCTGCCAGTATTCAAACAGGCGGCGCTGGCCGGGATCGTAGACCAACCGGTCGAAGTCCGCCGGATCGTAGCGCCCGAAGCGGCTCCACAGCGTCACGTATTGGGCGCGCTGGACCATGTGCAGCGTGTCGATCTGGATACACGTCAGGCGATCTACCATATCGTAGATCGCGTCGAGGGTGGGATCGGGTTCCGCGCCGTTGGGGGTAGCGAGTCCCTGGGCGCGCAGGGCCAGGGTCCGCGCGGCGGAGAGGGTTAAAGGAGCGGTCATAATCGGCTATCCTTCCGGCCAGGTAAAAACACGTTTTGAGGATAGCACGGATGTTCGGAGGCGTCAAAGAAACGTGATGGGTAGGGATGCTGCTTGCCGCGCCCTGTTTCTTTTTCCGAGCACGCGGCAAACAACACCCCTACCCCAATACGGTGTGACGGGTTCGTCAACGGTATCGCTTGCGGGGATAGAGGCTAACGCCTGCGCGATCCTAATCCTCGCCCGCCGAGTCAGCCCGCGTATCACGCAGGTGATCCACAAAGGTCCAGATCACCGGGTCGCTGCGCCGCGATTTCAGACCGTCTTCGATCAGGCGCGTGGTGAGCTTGTGTAACACCCGGCTGTAGCGCGCCTGGTTGTACTGCGACGTCTGGGTGAAATCCACCGGGCGGCGCGACCCCAGCGAGTCGGGCAGATCGCAGGGCCGGAGCACCACCGGGATCACCGGGCGGTGCGCGTCCAGGTACGCCTGACATGCGCCCATCACCGTGCTGTTAACCAGGGCATCCGGCGAGAGGATCACAAGCATCATGGTTGATTCGGCCAACGCTTGCTCGATGCTGCGCGCCCAGTTGCGGCCCGGTTCGGCGTCCTGCACGTCCAGCCAAACGCGCGCCCCACCCTGCCGGAGATCACCGGCCAGGATGACCGCGAAGGCTTCGTCTTCCTGCGCGTAACTGATGAATATTTGCCGCATAATAGGTTTTTATCTCCACCGCCGCTACATGATACCTCAATTGTACCTTATACTTACCTCTTTCCAACTCGCAAAAGTCCCTAAAAATTCGTGAATTTGGCATTCAGCTATCCTGTGCCTGCTGCTGCGCCTCGACCAACTCCGCGATCACGTCCGCCGGAGTGACCGTAATTTCGCTCATGTGGGCTTTCACGTCGCGCAGCGTGCCGAACTCCACGCCAACCTGGGCCACCGTGTAAGCCGCCATCAACGCGCCGAGTTGCAGCGCTTCCTCAAAGGAATGGCCCGTCAGCCGCCCCGCCAGGTACCCGGCGATCAGGGCTTCATTACGGCCCGCCGTCGTCGCGGAGACGTCCGGCCAGTCGCACCACCACGTCCCGGTTTCGGTGATCAGAAAGGCGCTGTCGCGATTTTCCATCGCCACCAGGACGCGCCGCACGCCGCGCGCTTGCAGCCTGTGGGCGCAGCCGATCACGTCCTCGTAGGCGCGCACCGGGATATTGAACAGACCCTCAAGCTGCATCTGGCTCAGGTACACCAACGTGGGCCGCGCCTGGATCGACGCCTCCAACGGGTCGCCGCCCCCGGCGTTGATAGCGACCGCCGCCCCCAGCGTCTGGGCCAGACTGGTCAGCACGGCGTAGGTATCGGTCCGCACGTCGCCCGGCAGACTCCCGGCGAACACCACTGTATCCCCCGGCTCGATCAGGCGGATCAGCGCGTTGGCGACTTCCTGGCGATCCATGCGCGTGACGCCGCGACTGTCATCCATGAGCACGGTATGGGTATTGTGGCCGGTGTCGTACAGGTGAATGTTGCTGCGCGTGACCCCGGTCCGCCGCAGGATCGTCATGGGGAACTGTTCTTCAGCGATCAGCGATTGGTAGGCGCGCCCGGTCGGGTCGCCGCCCACCAGGATGATCGCATGGGTCGGGACGCCCAACGTATGCAGCGCCCGCGAGATGCTCACCCCGCGCCCAGCCGGATCGAGCCGCGTTGCTTCCGTCACCCGGTTATGGTACCCTTGCGACAGGAAATGAGTCGTCAGCGTGCGGTCCAGCGATGGATTGAGCGTCACGGTGATAACTTTCGGTTTATGGCGAATCGCGTCATGCTGTGTTTCGTCCGGTCGTATTTCGTCGGCCATTGATAGCTCCTTTAGTTCTTGGTTAGCCCCTCCCCCTGGCCCCCTCCCCACAAGTGGCGAGGGGGAAAACGGCACGACCAATCCCCTCCTTTCTCCACTTGTGGGGAAAGGGGGTCGGGGGGATAGGGGCTAACTCAAAACTCACAACAAATCCTATGCACTGGAAAAACGCACTCTCAACCACCCTGAAGACCCTCACCGCCCACGACCGGATCGGACTGGTCACGGATGTGGACGGCACCATCAGCCCGATTGTGCCCCATCCCGACGACGCGCAGGTCACGCCGCGCAGCCGGGAATTACTGGCCGCCTTGCAGTCCCGGTTGGCGCTGGTCGCCGTGATCTCCGGGCGGGCCGCCGGGGATGTACGCGACCGGGTCGGCCTGCCGGAACTGGTCTACGTCGGCAATCACGGCCTGGAATGGTGGCGCGATGGGCAGATCACGCTGGCTCCCGCCGCCGCCCAGTACCGGCCCGCATTGGACGCCGTGATCCGCGCGCTGGACGGCCAGATCGCCGCCGGAATGCAGGTCGAGGACAAAGGCGCGACCCTGTCGATCCACTACCGCCGCGCCGCCGATCCGCCCGCCGTCGCGGAGCAGTTCGCGCCGATTTTGCGCGAAGTAGCCGCCGCCCACGATCTCGCGCTGTTTCAGGGACGCATGGTGTTTGAACTGCGCCCGCCGGTCGAGATCAACAAGGGCAGCGCGTTCGGCCAACTGGTCGAACAATACCGGCTGGATGCCGCCGTGTATCTGGGCGACGATACCACCGACGCCGACGCGCTGCGGTTGGCCCGCACCCTGCGCGAGTCGGGCCGGTGTTACGCGCTGGGGCTGGGCGTCGAATCGGACGATATGCCCGCCGTCGTGCGCGCGAGCGCCGACCTGCTGCTGTCCGGCATTCAGGATGTCGAGTCGTTTTTGGCCTGGATGTTGAGCGCGGCCAGCGCGTCCTCGACCTGATCGTAAAACCACGTCCGCACGTCCGATCCCTG
>JAFGTJ010000351.1 GCA_016934195.1 Anaerolineae bacterium
CTCGCCAGCCCGTATGTCGCCGCCGCCAGCGCTATCACCGCGCAGATCACCGATCCGGGGGAGTTTTTAGCATGATTACACACCATCGCTGCTGGGTTTATGGCGACAACGTGAATACCGACGTGATTTTTCCGGGCCGGTATACCTACACCCTGACCGCGCCTGCTGATCTGGCTGCTCATGCACTCGAAGACCTCGATCCGGCATTTGCCGCTGGCGTTCAACCCGGCGATATGATTGTGGCCGGGCGTAATTGGGGGTGTGGCAGCAGCCGCGAACAGGCCGTCACCGCGTTGAAACATGCTGGGGTGCGGGTGATCGTCGCGCAGTCGTTTAGTCGTATTTATTTTCGCAACTGCATCAACCAGGGCATCCTGCCGGTGGAGTGTTCCCAACTGCACACGCTGATCCAGACCGGCGATATCGTCGGCCTGGATCGTGAGGCCGGACACCTCATCGCGGGCGAGCATATGTTCCCCATTCCGCAACTGCCGCCCACCGTACAGGCAATTTTGGACGCGGGCGGACTGCTCCCGATGTTGCAGCGCCGTTTTCGAGAGGATGAATCGTAATGACTCACCGTATTGTTGTAATTCCCGGTGACGGCATCGGGCAGGAAGTAATCCCCGCCGCGCAAGCCGTGTTAGAGGCGTTGGGACTGCCGCTGGTGTTTCAGGCGGCTCAGGCCGGATTCGGTACATTCAAGCAGTATGGTGATGCGCTCCCACGCGAAACCCTGGCTTTATGCGCAGATAGTGACGCCGTGTTATTCGGCGCGACGGGTTCACCGATGACCAAAGTGGACGGCTACCGCAGCCCGATTCTGGGTTTGCGCCGTTACTTCGATCTGTACGCCAATTTACGCCCGGTCGTCCATAACGGGATTGATATGTTAATCGTGCGCGAAAATACCGAGGGTCTGTACAGCGGGCGCGAACGCACAGAGGACGCGGGGCGGGTGGCGATTGCCGAACGGGTCATCACGGAAGCCGCGTCGGAACGGATTGTGCGGACTGCCTGTGAGCACGCGCTTCGGCGAAACAGCAGGCTGACAATCGTTCACAAGGCCAATGTGCTCAAGGAAACCTGCGGATTGTTCCGGCGCGTGGCGTTTGCCGTTGCAGAGGACTACTCCGCCCTGGAAGTTAATGAACTGCTGGTTGATACGGCGGCGATGCGGTTGGTGCAGCAGCCGGAAGCGTTTGACGTGATCGTGACGACCAACCTCTTTGGCGATATCCTGAGCGATCTGGCGGCGGGTTTGGCGGGGGGCTTGGGACTCGCGCCGTCGGGTAATGTGGGCGCGGGCAAACCGGCGGTATTTGAACCCGTACACGGCAGCGCACCCGATATTGCGGGGCAGGGAATCGCTGATCCCCGCGCCGCGATTCTCAGCGCCGCCATGCTGCTCGATCAGATCGACTACCGCGAACCGGCGGGACGGGTAGCGCGCATTACCCGCGCCACCCCGCATAATGGCAGCACACAGGCCACGACTCAGGCCATTATTCGGCAGTTGTAAAAGGAGCACCGGCATAGATGAACCATGAACTTCTGACGGAATTAGTGCGGCATTACAGCCCCTCGTATCATGAAACCCCCGCCGTAAATTATCTGGTGGACTGGATGAACACGCGCGGGTTTGAAGCCTGGGTCGATGCAGTGGGTAACGCCTGCGGCATACGGGGGGCGCTGGATGCGCCCCACACCCTGATGCTGTTGGGACACATCGACACCGTTGAAGGCGAAATCCCGGTTCGGATCGAGGATGGCTGGCTTTACGGTCGTGGCAGCGTGGACGCGAAGGGATCGCTGTGCGCCTTTGCGGACGCGACAGCACAGGCCGCAATCTCCCCGGACTGGCGCGTGATGGTGGTCGGTGCCGTTGAGGAAGAAGCACCTTCCAGCCGGGGCGCGCGCCACATTCGCGACCAATATACGCCGGACCTATGCATGATTGGCGAACCGAGCAGCGCGGATCGTATCACACTGGGGTATAAAGGACACTTGATGCTGGACTACACGCTGACACGCCCGGTCGCGCATTCGTCACGCCCGGAACCGACCCCCGCCGAACTCGGCGTGAGTTTCTGGAATCAGGTCCTGGCGTGGTCAGCACAACAGAATGGCACGACCACGCGCCAGTTTGACCAGGTCATGCCACATTTGCGCGCCTTCAATACGCAGTCGGACGGATTTCACGATACGCTGCACCTCACCGTGAGTTTCCGGCTGCCGCCCACGATCACGCCGACCGATGTGCATGAGGCGGCAGCCGCGTTCACCGCGCCGGACAGCCAGTTACAGGCTTACAGCGCGGTCGAGGCGTACCGGGGTGAGAAAAACAATGCGTTGGTGCGGGGAATGCTCACAGCCATACGCGCGCGCGGCGGACAACCCGGCTTTGTGTTCAAAGGCGGGACCAGCGACATTAACGTGGTGGGCGAAGTGTGGACGTGTCCCATGATCGCCTATGGTCCCGGCGACAGCAGCCTTGACCATACGCCCGGCGAATGCCTGTGCTTAAGCGAGTACGATCAGGCCGTCGCCACATTGGTCCATGTAATCGGAAATTTGTAACTGGTCGATCTGACCTCGCATCACAAACCGCGACTATTTCTTCTGTTCGGCTTCTGTTTGATTCCCGTTTCAGGTCAAGCTTGCAGATTTTGACGCGCTGGTCCCATCACCTGGGGCCAAATATTTGACAAAGCATGATGAATCGTGATTTAATCGAATAACTGCATACGAATACATAAATTCGTTTTCTTTTGAGTGGTTATGATAATTTCGGGTAACAACTAAATGATTTACAAGATCGGATCACCATTTCAACATAATTCCAGTCACCGCCTATTCCTGCCTTGCCGTCCATTTGACCGGCGAGGTTTATCTGGTTGACATTCATACCTGGTTTTTAGAAGGAGGCGAATGTATAGGAAAGACTCAGCAATCGCGCAACAATCGTTTGGTACATTATTTCATTTAATAGTTAAGGAGCGATCCAAATGTCTAAACGTTCGTATTTACTTGCTTCCGTAATGATTGCCATGATAGTCGTGATGGCCCTCATGATGTCGATGACCGGCACGACTGTCGCGCAGGATGACCCGACTGCTACCCCCATCGTGGCCGAAATCGGCGGCGGCGGCGGCACTCATATCTCGTTCTGGAACGGTCTGACCGGTTCGGACGGCGTGACGCTCAATGAGATGCTGGCCGTGTTCGCTGAAGAAAACCCCGATGTTTCGGTTACGGTTGAAATGATCATCTGGGATACCCTGTACCAGAAACTCCAGACGGCGTTTATCGCCAACGAACCCCCAGATGTGTTCCTGCTCCACGCATCGGAAATTCCCATGTTCGGCAGCTTCGGCGTACTCCGGGACCTGGGCGACCAGTATGTTTCGGGCGGCGGTTGGCTCCCCGATGATGATATCGCAGCAACGACTATGAGCGGTATGATTTTGGATGGTACGATCTACGGCATTCCGCTGGACAATCACGGACGCGGCCTGTGGATCAACATCGATATGTTCGAAGCGGCTGGGCTTTCGACCGACCCGGCTGACGCGCCGACCGACTACGACGGTTGGGTTGAACTCTTCCAGAAACTGACCCTCGATGCCAATGGCAACAACGCGCTGTCGCCCGACTTCGATCCCGAAAATGTGGTGCAGTGGGGCTATGCGGTTGGTGAATGGCCGAATGTGAACTTCATTGCCGCGTTGTACCAGGAAGGCGGCTCGTTCCTCAGTGAAGACGGCAAGACCGTCACCGTCAATTCCGAAGCGGGTATTGCCGCGCTTCAGAAGACCGTCGATCTGGTCTACAAGTACCATGTTTCGCCGCCTGAGGCTGGCTTCGACACCTGGCAGGGCTTCGGCGCTGGTACGCTGGCCGTGCTGCCCACCGGCACCTGGTACCGCAACCAATCCTTGCTGCAAACCGACATCAACAGCATGGCATGGCCCAACTGGGTGTTTGGTCAACAACCGGCAACCTGGTTTGGTGCTCACACCTTCATGATTCCCGCCGGTTTGGGAGGCGAGAAACTTGACGCTGTTTTGTCGATGATCCAGTGGGTTAGCGAACACCAGGTAGACTGGGCTGCTTCCGGTCAGGTCCCGGCGCGCCTGTCGGCGCAGGCCGCCCTCGATCCGGAGAACTATCCTTCCAATATTTTGTTGGGACAGACGTTCGGCGAGTACGGTGTTCAGGACCCGCGCAGCCCCGCAGTCCAGGAAATGCTCACCAATCTGGCGGCGGAACTGAGCGCTGCGCTCAACAATATCAAGTCACCCGAAGAGGCATTGAATGATGCCGCCAAGATCATGCAGGACGCGCTGGATCGCGGATAAGAGTAGCGCGGTAAGTTGACGTAAAGCACCTGTGGGGCGGATCGCCGATCTGCCCCACGCTATATCCGAATAGTGTGGTTGAAAAAAGCCTTATATCGCCATTTTTATCCATGGGCCAATCAAGTATCTAAGGCATTTGTGTAGAGGACAAGTGAGCGTATGTTTAGCATCAATGCGCGGACGGCCATGTCTACAAGGCTAACTCGATTTTCAGTTAGCCTGAGAACGCGGGAAGCACTCGCTGCGTATGCTTTCCTGGCACCGTTTATGATCTTCTTTTCGATTTTTTTCCTTCGCGCCGTGGTCAAGGCAGTTGAATTCAGTTTTTACGACTGGCGACTCTTGCGACCGAGCAAACCCTATATTGGTTTGGATAACTACCGCGAATTGTTGGACGATGAGATCTGGTGGCTGGCACTGGAAAACACGATTAAATTTGCGGCAATGACGGTAGTGGGAACGACGGCAGTGGCGTTGGCCGCAGCGGTTGCCGTGATACAGCCCATCCGTGGCCGGGGATTTTTCCGTGTGTTGCTTTACATGCCCTCTTTGCTCTCGGTGGGCGCAGTTGGCCTCGTTTGGGTCTGGCTGCTCAGCACCCAGTTTGGCGTAATCAATTATGGTTTGAGTTTCTTCGATATCAGGCCGATTAACTGGCTAGGGGACCCCGACCTTGTGCTGCCTGCCCTTAGCCTGACAACAATCTGGTGGACTTTCGGCTTTCCGATGCTGATTTTTATCGCCGGGTTGCAGGGCATCCCCCACCACTTATACGAAGCGGCCAAAATTGACGGGGCCAATGGGTTGCAGATTTTCTATCGCATTACGATTCCGCTGCTGCGCCCTACCATTCTGTTTGTGACAGTGACCGGGTTTATCTCCCATTTTCAGGTTTACGGACAGCCGTACATTATGACGGGTGGCGGAGGGCCGGGCCGGGCGTCGTACACGGTTGTCATTTATCTGTACCAGATGGCCTGGCGCGCTTTCCGCATGGGCTATGGGGCTGCTGTGGCGGTTGCAATCGCGGTCATCATGGCGGTGATCACTGCTGCGCAATTCGTCATTATTGGTCGCCGTGTTGAGTATTAGGAGGGGATAGATCATGGAATTTATTAGAAAGAGTTCCCTGTATAAACATTTCTGGGCGTATGCCTTTCTGATTGTGTTATCGGCGTTTGTGTTATTGCCAATGTTGATTGCGGCTTCGCAATCCTTCATGACCAATCAGGAAGTCAATCGTTGGCCCCCCAAGATTATCCCTACCGAACCAACATTGGATAGTTATGAAACGGTGCTCACACAGCAGGATTTACGGCTGGATTTGTGGCTGCGGAACAGCTTAATCGCCGCGACAGGATATACCTTTGCGGTGTTGTTCCTCTGCGCGCCAGCCGCTTACGCTTTTGCACGACTGCGCTTTCCTGGCAACAAAATACTGTTTGCTTTCCTGCTGGTAACGATTATGGTCCCGTCGCAGGTGACATTGATTCCTAACTTCCTGCTGATGCGCGATCTGGACTGGATGGATACA
>JAFGTJ010000352.1 GCA_016934195.1 Anaerolineae bacterium
AGGGGGCCAGGGGGTGAGGCCAATTTTCACCATAAGAGGACCAGCGGAGAGAGACTAATCTACCCGCACCGGTAAATCGCCGCCTGATCGATTTCCTCGACGAACGAGCAGCGCAGTTGCACCCAGCGGTACACCAGCGTCAGATCAGCCACGTCACGCCGACCGCCAGTCTGCCACCACTGCGCGCGGCGCTCCCGGTCCAGCGGCGGGATGCGGTCCCCGTCGGTCATCGTCGTATCAATGATCAGCTTTGGCGGATTCCGTTCCATATCCACCACCGTCCGCGCGATCAGTTCCGGCGTCGTCTCGTCCGGCACGATCAGGGGATACCCGTAATGGTACGGCACCGGACTCAGCCGCTGTGATTGGAAATTAATCGCCGTGGTCGCGCCCCACACCAGGACCGGGTCTTCTGGCGTGGTATGGGCAATCACATAGTCGCTCAACGTATCCTGGCGCGCCGGGCCGGTCACATCCCAGTTCACCAGCCACAGCCGGAACAACGTCCCGGCCAACGGCGCGGCCATCACTGCCAGCGTCAGGTAAAACCACATGCCCGCCAGCGCGAGCCGTTGGCGGCGGCTCGGATCGGGAAAGGTGCGCCGGATCACGTCCAGGCTCAACGCCAGCAGAATCGTCAGCGAGGGCAGCAAAATCACGTAGTAATGCTCATAGGCCCGCTGGGTGATATTCGACAATACCAGGTCCACCAGGAACGAGATCGCGGCCCAGACCGCCAGTGTGCGCTCATTGGCGGGCCACTCCAGCCGGAAGCGCTGCGCCACTGCCGCGCGCGCCACCACCGACCGGATCGGGACATACAGGCCCACCAGCAAAAACGGCAGCAACGGTCCGGCCACCACCGGCACCACGCTCTCAGTAAGCGTTTGCCACACCGTCGCCCAGATCGGGGCCGGGTCCCCGCTCACCCAGCGGTGAAAAACGGCAGGCGAAATGAAGGTCGCCTTAATCGCATCGTCGAGAATCCCGTTAGCGAGCAGGTAAACGCCCGCCACGCCCAGGCTCGACAGCCCACCCAGGATCGCCGCCGCCAGCCATTTCCAGCGGCGCGGATCGCCAATGACCGGGTGCCGCGCCAGCGCCAACGCCGGGATCACGGCCAGCGCCGCGCCCATCGTCGTTTGCTTGAACAGAAACGCCACGCCCGCTGACAGCCCCACTACAAACGCCCACCGCCACGTCTGGCGGCGAAAAAACTGGAATCCCGCCGCAAACACCGCCACCTGGGGCAGCAGCGCGTACACTTCGGTGAAATTCACGTCCGAGACTAATGCCGGGTTGCGCGCCATCGCCGCCAGCGTCAGCGCGCCGACCCAGGCCAGCCACCGTCCATACACCCGGTCCAGCAGCCAGAACATCAGCCGGGCCGCGAAAAATACGCAGATCATCTCGATGAGCCACAAGGCCCACCGGTTGGGACCAAACAACACAAACGCCAGCGCGTCGATGTAGTACACGCCCGGCAGCTTGTTGTCCCACGCATCCCGGTAGGGCAGCCCACCTTTCAGGATCACCTGCCCGGTATAAGCGAAAATGCCACTATCGCGCCGTTGTTCGATCACCGACGGGGCCAACTGCAACGACACGATCAGCACCACAATCACCAGCGTGATGTTGATCCACACCTGGGGCAGCAGGCTTAATCCCCCGCGATTGGTTCGGGACATGCGCAGATAAGTCATAGGTTTTGGATATACCTATCTACTCAATGGACGGGTTGCTGGTAGAAATCCGGAAAAAATGCGGTAGCACGCAAGAATGTACAGTAGAACACAATGCGGCGCGAGCCACTTACTCACACCGCACCGAATTTTCCCCATCATAGCACTACACGCGCATGTTTTCAAGAGTGTATTAGCGCGAACGCATTTACACTATTTTAATAATTCGCTTATGGCTTCCCGCTCGTCCAGCAGTTCGTCCGCCGTCGCCTGGAGCTTGCCCCGCGCATAGTCACTCACATCCAGACCGACCACCATCTCGATACCGCCGTCCCCATTCACCCGCAGCGGGAACGAGTAAACCAGTCCTTCCGGCACACCATACGGGTTGCCATCCGACCGAATCCCGGCGCTGATCCAATCCCCGGCGGGCGTGGGCGTGCGCAGCGTTTGCAGGTGGTTGATCGCGGCGTTGGCGGCGCTGGCCGCGCTGCTTTTGCCGCGCGCGTTGATCACGGCCTTGCCGCGCTGCTGCACGGTGGTCATGAAGTCGCCGTCCCACCAGCCCCGATCCGGGATCACGTCCAGCGCGGGCTGGCCGTTAATGCGCGCGTGCTCGAAATCGGGGAACATGGTCGGGCTGTGGTTGCCCCAGATCGCCAGATTCGTCACCGCCGTGACCGGGACCCCGGCCTTGTGCGCGATGACCGAGGCGGCCCGGTTCTGGTCCAGGCGTGTCATTGCCATCCAGCGATTTTGAGGGACATCCGGCGCGCTGTGCATGGCGATCAGGGCATTGGTATTGCAGGGGTTCGCCACCACCAGCACGCGCACATCGTCCGCCGCCCCCTCATTGATCGCCTGCCCTTGTGTTACAAAAATGGGCGCATTGTCCTTAATCACGTCGGCGCGTTCCATGCCTTTGCCGCGCGGCTTGCCCCCTACCAGCACGGCCCAATTCACGTCCCGAAACGCGACCACCGGGTCATCGGTCGCTACAATGTCGTGCAGCAGCGGATAAGCGCAGTCTTCCAGTTCCATCACGACGCCGCGCAGCGCTTCGAGCGCCGGGGGAATTTCGAGCGCGTGCAGGATCACCGGCTGGTCCGGTCCAAAGGCTTCGCCGCTCACCAGCCGGAACAAGAGGCTGTACCCAATCTGGCCCGCCGCGCCGGTCACGGCCACACGTATCGGTTGTTTCACTTCCATACTCCTCGTGATCTCAAAAAATAACAATCATTGGCGATTGGTGATTGGTTTGTAGTGAGTGGTTTTTAGTGGATGCCCTATCCAGGCCGGGGGTGAGTCCGTCCGCCCAAAACCAATCACTACAAACTAACACCTGAACATGTATCTAGATGCTACCCAAAGAGTAGCCCAACTGCCCACTGAGTCCAGTTCGGGCGGGCGTTCGGATTTGAGGGCAGAAATTTTTTCACTCCAGAGACACGGGTCCACGAATGAGTTGATGTTGTTGGCGAATTCAATGGGACCACATTTCGTAGGGGCGCTGCTTGCCGCGCCCTCCCCAAAAAACGAACAGGGCGCAGCAAGCAGCGCCCC
>JAFGTJ010000353.1 GCA_016934195.1 Anaerolineae bacterium
CACGTCATCGGTGTCACGCCCGGAGCTGCGCACGTACTTCTCGCCACTGGCCGCGATGGTGTCCTCTGCCGACCAGATACCGGTCCGCTGGACCCATTCGCTGTCCGCTTCGACCAGCGACGGCCTCATGGTGTTGCCACCACCGACCCAGAAGAAGCGCGCCGGACTCCACTCGGACGCATTGCCCGCGCGGTCCACAGCGCGCACGCGCCAGTAGTAGTACGGCCCGCGCAGCAGCGATTCAACCTTGTACGCCGTGCGCGACCCGACGTTGATCGCCGGATTCGGGAATCTGTTGTCGGTGTCCAGTTGGACCTCGTAGTAGGCCGCATCCGGCACCCGCTCCCAACGCAGGAACAGGCGCGGGTTGGTGACAACCGGCAGGCCGTCCACCGGCGACAGCATGAGCGGCACATCCGGCGGCACTGTGTCGATGTTCAGGCTCCACTTGGCGCTCCAGGGACCGGGCACGCCGTAGGTGTTGTACGCCCGCACCCGCCAGTACCAACGGCCATCAGCCATCGGCCAGGAGTACAGGTCCAGATCGCCAGGTGACAGTATCCAGTCCTGTTCCGGGTAGAAGAAGGTCGATAGGTTGTCGATCTGGATGTGGTAGCGGTAGCCGTTGACCGCCGGACCCCAGAAGAAGACCGGGGACTCGTCATTGGTCAAGGTACCGGAACGCGGCTCGTAGAGCGCGACCCGACCGGGCGGCGGCGGTGTGATCGTCACCTCCCACGCGGGCATCCAGGGGCCGAACCCGTCACCGAGGTCTACGCGCACCTTCCAATAGTACGTGCCGTAGGCCAACGGAGCCGGAGGCTGGACCGCACGTCCCAGGCCGTAGTACCAGCCGATGATGCTGCTGAAGTCGGGGTCATTATCGATCACGAAATCGTAGCCATTCGCCCCGTAAACCCCAAGCCAGGAGAATGTAGGCATCTGGTTCGTCGTGAAGGACCCGTCGCGCGGTGTGCGCATGATGGTGATGTAGAACGTACTGACGTAACTCCAGTCGCTCCAGTTGCCCACCGCGTCCATTGCCGCCACGCGCCAGTAGTAAGTCCCGAAAGTCAACGGCATGTCACGCGGGATCGCGTATGTCGTACCATTCGTGATCGCGTTGACGAGCAGAGTCTCAGTCTCATCGTACAACTGCACATAGAACAGCACCGCTCCGGCAGGACGTGCCCAGACCAGGCGCGGCCAACTGATGTAAGTCCCGCTGCGATCCGCCGGGGCGCGCAGCAGCGGCGGATCCGGTGCCGTCGCATCCACCCGGAAGTACCGGGGGCTGCTCCACAGACCAGGAATGCCGTAAGTGCTGATCGCGCGCACTCGCCAGAACCAACGGCCATCCGGCAGCGGTTCGGGCGGCGTCACTTCAGGAGTCCCTGCGTACAGGGTTACTTTCGCATAGGAGAAGCGCGCATCGTCGTCGATTTGAATCTCGTACACCGTCGCCCCGGATACCGTGCCCCATTCCAGCAGCGGGGTGTTATCCCACGTCAGCAGGCCGTTGGGCGGCGAGAAGAGCACCGGACGCGGCAGTTGGTTCAGATAGAAGTAGGAAACGGCGCTCCATTGGCCCATCACACCGTAGGCATTGGATGCGCGCACGCGCCAGTACCAACGCCCACCTTCGGGCAGCGGAGATGTCGGCGTGAAGGTCGTGCCGGTGGGAGCCTCATCAATCTCCGCGCTGGTGAAGGACGGGTGATTGTCCACCTGGATGTTATACCAGGTCGCACCCGGCACCGTGCCCCAGGTAAAGGTGGGTGTGGTGTCGTTCAGATACGCGCTACGCGCGGGCGATATCAGGGTCGGACGCGGCAGTGGTGGCGGCGTCACGTCGAAGCCCCAGTAGGGTGTCCAGTTGCTCCACCCATCGGAGGTCAGCACGCGCGCCCGCCATTGCGTGTACCCGTAGGCCATCGGGGTGTTGGGCTGCACGCGAGTCGCCAGGCCGCTGTACGTACCAAAACCGCCCAGTTCCATCTCGTATTGGATCGCACCCGGCACCGGTGCCCAGATCAGCCAGGGCTGCCGGTTGGTGGTGAAGCTGCCATTGCGCGGCGTGCGCAGGAGCGTGGTGGTGAACTTATAGTGCGCGCTCCAGTCGCTCGCGTCACCGTAAGCATCGACCGCCCGCACCCGCCAGTAGTAGTCGCCGTAGTCCAGGCCACCGCCTACATAGGCATACGGCGTCGGGACATAGCCTTGCGCCAGCACCATACCAAAGGACGGATCCTCGGAAATCTGGATTTGGTACTCAACGGCGTACCGTACCGCACGCCAGACAAAGCGCGGATTGGTGTTCGAGAAGTACGACCGGTCGCGCGGAGCCGCCAGAACCGGCGGATCGAGCAGCGGGCGTTCATCCTCGACGTTCAGGACCAGCGTATTCACGGAGGAGTTGTAGCCGACGATCTCCACGTAGTAGGTTTCGCCCGCCAGCGTGCCGATTTGCACCCGCGATTGCAGGCTGCTGGAGTCGTCGTTACAGCCGATCATGCGCAGCGCGCCACGATTACCGGTCCAGATTGCCAGCACCGTATCGTAGCTGCTGCCGAAGGTGTTGATCGCCAACCCCTTGTCGTTGGGCGCATCGAACTTGTACCAAACCGAACTGTACCCCTGGCCGCTGAAACCGGCGCAGTTGAAATTCGGATCGTCAGCGGCGGTCGTCGCGCCGTTGGTCGTCTGGGTATTGGTGTAGCCCAACCCGTAGTTTTCGGGGATTTCGTAGGCGTCGTCAATGTCGTCATTGCCGACCGATGACCGGTCAACCGTCACCGTGCGCGAACTGGACCAGGTACCGGCCAGGTTGCAGCCCAGGCTGGTATTATACGCGCGCGCGCGCCAGTAGTAGGTGCCGTTGCCCAATCCATACTGGTAGTAGTACGAACCGGCAGGGCTGGTATCTGTCTCCGGGCTGGTAAACCCGCTGTTATTGTCAACCTGGAGCTGGTAATGGCCTGCGCCAGACACCGCGTCCCAGTCGAAGAAAATCGGCTCGTCTGCGGTGGTCGAAGCATTGGGCGGAGCGACCAGGGTCGGCGCGCCCAGCACGTTACAAACCGGATCGACGTGCAGCACCAGGCTGCCGGAGTCACCCGCGTCGTATCCCACCACTTCGATGTAGTAGGTCGTCCCGCTGGTCACGGCCACGTTCAGCGACGAATTCACGCCGTCGCCGCCGTCGTCATCACAGCCGCGACTGGTCAGGCTGGATACTGTGCCGGTCCAGACGGCCAGCACGGTATCGTAAGCGCTGCCGTTGGTATCGATATTGATCGTCCCACTGGCAGGCGGCGTGTAGCGATACCAGACCGAATGCGTGCCCTGGTTGCCAGGACCGCAGGGCAGCGTCGGGTCGGTACCCGCCGTCGTTGCGTTGGTAGTGTTGATCGTCGTATCGGCGTAGGGGATACCGCCGATCACGCGGGCGCTGGCGAAGTTATCGTTCGGCGGCCCGCTGGTGGCATTGTTCGACACCACCACCGTGAAACTGGATGAGCCTTTAGCCGTCACCTGGACGCTGATATTATTGGTCGTATCGGTATAGGTTTCACCAACGACCCACATCGCCCCGGCGTCGTTAACGTTATCGTTGCCGTCGGCAGCATCCACAATGAACGCATAGGTCGAGTTCGGGCCGGGAGTGGCCGTATCGACTTCCATGATGATCACCGCGTCACCCGGTATGTTGCGATCATACCCGGTGCTGGCCGCATACCCATCACGGAAACGGGCCTCCACTGTGTAGAAATGCGTGGCGGACCCGCCGATGGGAATTTGCACCATCAAGGGGTTGGTGCCGCTGACCGGCACGTCGATCCGTTCCAGCGTAACGGTCTGGGAACCTCCGGGGCTGACCGTCACCTTGCGGCTGCCCGCGATCCACCCGTTTTTGTCCTTGTGGTACGAGACCGTACCCTGCGCGATACAGCCGCCGTAGTTGGTTGTATCGTTGACGGCACACGTACCGCCGGACGCACTCATGATATCCCATTGGGAGTTATACACTCCCCAGAACGTCGGGTGATTATCCGCCGGGCCGGACGAGTGCGGCAGCGTGAAGCCGTGCCCCATCTCGTGCGCAATGTAGCTGTGTTCGTGCGCCCAGGGGGGCAGCCACGTTACACGGAAACTCTTGGAAACGCCATCCAGTGTGGCATAGCGGCTGCCGCCCCACGCGCAGCAGTCCAGCGCGTCATTAAACATCATGTTGATGCCAATGTAGGTGGAGAAGTTCACGGAGGGGTCCGCCGCCGCCGTGCAGTCGTTAAACAACGCCGTCAGGTCCGCGCCGGTATCGTCGGGATCGGTGTCATCCACGTAATGCGCGCGGTTGTACGGCAGGACAAACCAGCCAAACGAGCCGGTCCCGGCGATGTTCATGTTGTTGTAGGATTGGCCGCGCCAGTAATGGTCCAGGCCGGGGTAGGTATTGCCAAACAGCCCGGTATACCAGGCGGTTGTGTGCGGCTGGGAGGTATTGCCGGAGAACCGGCACAGGATGTTGACCCAGGGCTGCGACCCGGTCACGGCGGACGTACCTTCAGCCTGCACGACCTGGATATCGGCGACGTTAAACAGCACATCACCCATCTGGGTCGGACCTTCCGCCGTCTGGCCGGTCACTTGCACCCGGTCATTGACCACATCAAATGCCTTATAAAAATCGACCAACAACTCGTAATTCTGTCCGGTGTCGGTCGTCAGCAAAATGATGTTAACGGGAGGTAAGCTGGAGTCTTTCGGCGGGTCGCCGTAGATGATGGTCAGCCACCCGGTCAGGGTTTGCGTCCCACTCTGGTACAGCGAACCGGATGCGCCGTCCAACGGAGCGTAACTTGACCCGTTATCTACCGGGTCGGGGGAGGCTTGCGCAGCACTGCCCGCAAGCAGGGTCAGTGTGAACAATAGCAGTAACGTGAAGAGCGGAGAACGCCAGATGAATTTCGTTCGTCTAACCATAGCCTTTCCCTCTATATATAAATAGGCCGCTTTGGATTCATTGTAGCTTATTTTTCCGGTGAAAGATAGCAGGGGGTATAAAATATTTGAAAAAATGTTTTGTATGACATCAATATGACTAAATTATTCCTTAATGATTAGGGGCTGTACCCGCCCACCAGATCGGCCAGCGTACCCAGGTCAATCAGCGCATCCGGCACCGCGATTCCGCCCTGTATCACCGGCAGGCGATCCGGGCCGGGAAAGGTGTACATCCCCGCCACGACCTGCAAATCCGCCGGATCGTGATCGCCAATATTACCAAGATCGAGCGTATGCGTGGTCTGCACGATCTCGCCCGCGTCCCAGATAAAGGTCGGATACTGACCGTTCCAGGGCCGGATATCACTCTGCGCGATCATCGTGCCGTCCGCGTCCCGCACATGCACGAACACCGTCGCATCGACCGGCGGACGGTCGGCCAGCCCTTCCCACGTCAGCGTGACCTGGACCAATCCCCCTGTCCCACGTTCCCCGGCAGCCTGCCGCAGCGCGAACATATCCCCCAACACGATATCCAACACGGGCCGGTCAGGATCAAGCGCGGGCGGATCGGCTTGCGGGACTTTGATCCAGTCGATGGTCGCCATCTCGCCCGCCGATCCCCACGCCGCCGCCGTGACGGGCTGGTTCATGCCGGTAAAGCGCGCAATATACAGCCCGACTACCACCCGGTACGCGCCGGGAGCCAGATCGCCGGGGATCACCAGCGTATACGGCGTGGCGATCACGTCGCCCGATCCCCACAACGGCGGCGGGTACAGCCAGCGCCACACCGGACCCTCATCCCCGGCCAGCGCGGTATGGTCCTGAGTTTGCAGTTGAACGAACGCGGTGTAAAAGTGATTGGTTGATTTCCGCGCCGACCAGTCTATATAGTACGTAACGGGTATTTCCTCCACCCCACCGTCCAGAGTGGGCGATAGTGTGCGCGGCCCGCGCCAGCTTACGACCTCGGCCCGCCCGTCGAACACCGCCAGCGAATCCCCGTTCGCGGATTCATGGCGCGGCACGAACGCGAACGCTGTATTTTCCGGCACGGGCTGGACGCGCAGCAGCAGATCGCCATTCGCCCGCAGAACGTCCGCCGCCGTGTCGATTTCAGCCAGCAGCGCGGCGTGAGTCTCCGCCTCAAAAGGCGGCAGCAGCGTGATCGTGCCGTCGTGCAGCAGGACGTACTGCCGCGCCGCGCGCCGGATATCGCCCAGTTCCAGCGCCCAGGGCACC
>JAFGTJ010000354.1 GCA_016934195.1 Anaerolineae bacterium
GAATTCGGCTGGGCGGCGCAGTTGGGCGCGGATTTCACCGTGATTTCGGTCGATCTGCGCGGCTGCGGCGAGAGCAGCGGCTTTGACGATCCGGCGCGATACAGCGCCCCCGCGCACCTGGACGATCTGCGGCAGATCGCGGCGGCGTGCGGCGCGGATCGCTTCGCGGTGGTGGGCTATTCGTGGGGCGGGACCATTGCGCGTAACGCTGCCGCTGAATTGGAGCAGGTGACGCGCGCGGTGATGATTGGCTCGTATTTCGGCCACATTTTCACCGAAGAATACGTCCGGCCCCGGATGGAACATTTCGAGCGGCTGGCGCGTCTCAAAGCGGCGGGCGACCTGGACGATCTGGACGAGAAAACGCGCGCCTTTGTCGAGGAAACCGATTTTTTGGTGTACCTGGCGCGGCGGCGGGCGCTTCCCGCGTGGCCGCCGGTTGAACCGGGTGATCTGCGCTGTCCCGCGCTGGTGATCACCGGCACCGAGGACGGCAACGTAGTCCACGTCCTGCGCGACCAACGCGCCGCCATCGAATCCGCCGGGGGGCAGCTCGTGATCTTCGACGGGCTGACTCATCCGGGGTTGATCCATGAGCGCGATACCGTTCTGCCGCGTGTGCGGGCGTTTTTGCTGGAATAGGGACATTGGGTAGGGGAATTCATGAATTCCCCCTACCTGGGCGCGTAAAACCGTAGGGGCGCTGCTTGCTGCGCCCTGGGAACATCACATCGTTTATAGAATCAGGAGAACCACATGCACATGTTACGCCGTACCATCCTGGCAGCCGTCGTGATCGTGGCCGTGATTGCGGGCGCGTTACCATTGGCGAATGTCGCCCCCGTGAGCGCGCAGTCCGGCCCGACGCCGGATGAACTGTGCGCGGCGGCGGTTGAAAATGCTCCCGAACCGGAAAGCCGCGAATTTGAACAGGCCGACGACGTGCTGAAAGACGGCGTGGACTACGGGGTCGTGTTCTGCACCGAGCGCGGAGCCATTTACATCGACCTGCTGGAAGCCGAATCACCCATGACGGTGAATAATTTTGTATTCCTGGCCCAACAGGATTTTTTCAATAACACTACCTTTCACCGCGTCCTGCCGGGATTCATGGCGCAGGGCGGCGATCCGACCGGGACCGGCGGCGGCGGGCCGGGCTATGAATTTGGCGACGAAACCGATAACGGGCTGGCCTTCGATCAGGCCGGTTTGCTGGCGATGGCGAACGCCGGACCCGGCACCAACGGCAGCCAGTTTTTTATCACCTACGCCGAAACGCCCTGGCTGGACGGCAATCACACCATTTTTGGGCGCGTGCTGCAAGGCATGATCGTCGCGGAAGCCCTGACTCCGCGCGATCCTGACACCGGTCCGGCTTACACGGGTGATATCCTGCACGCCGTCGTGATTGTGGAAGACCCCGCCAGTATGACGATCACGCCCGATCCCGCGCCCGATGTGGATACCATCCAGGCCGCGATGGTGGATTCGCTGCTGCCGCAGTTGACCGGGCGGCTGGTGGTGCAGGAAGACTATACACACACGTATGATCTGGACGCGGAGGCCGAATCCTGGGAGCCGGACGGCGGCGCGGCGCTGGTCGATTACCTGCGCGCCTACCTGTCCGATCACAACTTCCTGGGCACGGCGGCGGCGCTGCTGACCATTGATGAATGCCCGGAGAATCCGGCAGACTTCCCGTTCTCGGTGATCGCGTTCCAGGTGTCGGACTACGGCACGGCGGACGGCGGCGCGGCGGTGGTCTTTGACGATGCGCGCTCCGACCAGTTGGTCGAAACCGGCGCGTATGAGGGCTATGCCGACGTATTCGACGGCGCGGGGCGGCTGTATACGCGCGTCATGCCGGAAGATGCGCGGTGCGGGGCGAACAACATCTATTACCGGCTGGAACTGCCGGTAGGTCGTTACGTGCTTGCCAGTGACCTGATCGCGGATTCGACCGTGATCAATGACTCCAGCGACCCGACGGCGGAAGAATTCGCCGCGTACCTGGGCCAGAATTTGCTGCAATACACGTTGGGCGGCGTCCTGGCGCGCGGCAACGCGGCGGTGGAGTAGTTCGTTAGCCCCTATCCCTCCGGCCCCCTTTCCCCGCAAGCGGAGAAAGGGGGAGCAGGTTGCTCAGTGAAGTCCCCTCTCCACTTGTGGGGAGGAGATTTAGGGGAGGGGCCAACCAACAGAAAAGGCGCAGAGGAAACCCATATGAAATACCAGACCATCGTCAACGGGCAAACGTTCGACGTGGAGATCAACGAAGACGGGCGCATCCTGGTCAACGGCGAGGAACGGGCGGTGGATTTCCGCGAGCTGCGCCAGGGCGAACTGTACTCCATGCTGCTCGATCACCGCAGTTTCGAGGCGGTAGTAGACGAGCACGACGATCTGTACACCGTCCAGATGGGCGGCGACCTGTACGAAGTCAAGGTCACGGACGAGCGCAGCCGCCGCCTGGAAAGCGCGTTCATGGCCTTTGGTGATACCGGCGGGGAAATCTCGATTCGCGCGCCGATGCCGGGTCGCATCGTGCGCATTCCGGTCGAGGAAGGGCAGGCCGTCACCAAAGGCGAAACGGTCGTGATCCTGGAATCGATGAAGATGGAAAACGAACTCAAATCTCCGCGTGATGGGACCGTGCATCGGGTCAGCGTGACGGCGGGCGACAGCGTGGAACAAAATAAGGTGCTCGTGACCATCGCCTAGCGCGCATAGAGGTAAAATAAAACCTGATGAACGTCAATCGCCGCATGGTGGGGCGTGCGCTGGACGTTGTTTACGTGCTGCTGCTGGTCCTGTACGCCATCGCCGGATACCGCGATGTGCCGTTTCATGGCGACGAATCGACCCTGATCTACATGAGCGGCGATTACTACCATTTCGTGCAGCGCCGCGACCCCGAACCCCTGTATTACGACTCGACTCCTGCCGATCCACTGGACCAGCATTTGCGCATCGTCAACGGGACGGTGGGCAAGCTGGCGATGGGTTTCGGCTGGGATTTGGCCGGATTCCGCTACGAGGACCTCAACCGGCCCTGGCTGTGGGGCGCGGGCTGGGAGTGGAATGTCACCGATGGTCATATGCCGGAAGACCGGTTACTGTACGCGGCGCGGCTGTCGTCGGCGGTATTGCTGGCGCTCAGTGTGCTGGCGGTGTTCGGGATCGGGTGGCTGGTGGGCGGCGGGTGGATCGCGGCGTGGGCGGCGGCGCTGATCTACGTCACCCATCCGGCGGTGCTGCTCGATGGGCGGCGCGCGATGATGGAAGGATCGCACCTGGGCTTTGCGACGCTGGCGGTGTTGGTCGGGCTGCTGCTGATCCACGAAACGGGGCGATCTATGGCGCGATCCGTGCCCCGGCGTTGGCGCGAGAACGCGACATTAACGGCGCTGGCGGCGGCGTTTGGAATCGCGGGCGGGTTGGCAGTCGCCAGCAAGCACACCGCCCTGATGACGCTGGCGGCGCTGTTCGGCGCGGCGGCAGTGATTCCATTGATTCCCTGGATTCCGTTGGCGCGGCGGAATAAAAAATCTGACTCCCACCGACCTCCGGTTGGCACCCCCTTTCCAACTGAGTTAGAGAGGGGGAATCTGGCGCGGCTGGTCGGCGCGGGGATTCTGACGCTGCTGGTATTCTTCGTCCTGAATCCGGCGTGGTGGTCTGATCCGCTGCACATGCCGGGGCGCGTGCTTGAACAACGGCGCGCGCTGCTGGACGGGCAGGTCGCCGGTTACGGTGGTTATGACGGGATCGGGGAACGGCTCGAAGGGTTGGTCGATTTCGCGTTTTTCGCCGATACTCAATTTTATGAAGCGCCGGGTTGGTCCGACCCCCTGCGCGACCAGATCGCCCAGTACCGCGCGACGTGGTGGGACGGTCGCGGCACCGGCCCGATCTGGGGTGTGGCGCTGCTGGCGCTGGCGCTGGTAGGGCTGTGGGATGCGGTCCGGCGCTGGCGCGAGGGCGTGGTATTGGCGGCGCTGGTGTGGCTCGGATTCACGGCGGTGGTCCTGGTGATCGTGACGCCGCTGGCGTGGCAGCGTTATTATCTGCCGTTGGTCCCGCCGCTGGCGGTGTTCGCGGGGGCGGGCGCGCGGTGGGTGGTGAATAAAGCCTCACCCCTGAGATAGAGCCTCACCCCCCGCCCCCCTCTCCACTGCGCAGAGAGGGGGAGTCCGTTGCACGAGCAAGTCCCCTCTCCATAACATGGAGAGGGGATTTAGGGGTGAGGCTAATTAGCAATACAGGAGATCACGCCATGTGCGGACGATTCGTATTAACTCAAACCGACGAAGGTACGCTGGTCGCCGCTTTCGAGATCGACGGCGTGCCGGTAGACCTGAATCTCGGCCCGCGTTATAACGTCGCGCCCACGCAGTCCGTTATCACGGTGGTGCAGGACGCCGACACGGGATCGCGCCACCTGCGCCGGATGCGGTGGGGACTGATTCCGTCCTGGGCCAAAGACCCCACCATCGGCAGCCGGATGATCAACGCGCGCGGCGAAACGGTCCACGAAAAACCGAGTTTTCGCGCGGCGCTCAAGCGGCGGCGCTGCCTGGTGATCGCGGACGGTTTCTACGAGTGGCAGGCCCAGCCGGACGGTCCCAAGCAGCCGGTATTCATCACGCTACAGGATCGCGCGCCGTTCGGTATGGCGGGCCTGTATGAATATTGGACCGAGCAGGAAAGCGCGCAGTACAGCGGCGAAACACTCGTCACCTGCACGATCATCACCGGCCCGCCCAACGAATTGATCGCCCCGATCCATAACCGGATGCCCGCCATTCTGCCGCGTGAAGATTACGCCGCGTGGCTCGACCCGGATCGCACCGATTCCGCCGAGGTCATGCCGTTGATTTTGCGCCCGTATCCCGCCGAGGCGATGACGTTCTGGCCGGTATCGCGCGCGATCAACAGTCCGGCCAACGACGATCCGAGTCTGATCGAGCGGGTGGGGTGATGCGGTGATGTTGTTCTGGATGCGCCGGTTTACCTCACCCCTAAATCCCCTCTCCACACGCGGAGAGGGGACTTGCTGGTGCGACCGGCTCCCCCTTTCTCCGTTTACGATACCGTTGGCGAATTGGGCGCGTAGGGGCGCTGCTTGCCGCGCCCCGGTCAAAAAAACAGGGCGCAGCAAGCAGCGCCCCTACGCAAACGGGGCGGTGATAGGTTCGCCAACAGCATCGTTTACGGGGAAAAAGCGCGTCGGGGATAGGGGTAAACTATCGATCACGTTATTGTGCGGAATCATCCTGGTATTGGCGCTCGCGGCATTCCCGGTATTTCCGGCGATCTCGCCGGTCCAGGCGGGCGGAATTCCGGCGCGGGCAGGCTGCACGGCGGAAGCGCTCAGCGGCGACGTGACCATTCGCGGCGGGCCGGACGAGGCGATCTACGACGTGACCGGGACGCTGCATCCCGGTGAGGTCCTGCCGGTGATGGGGCGCAGTCCGGCGCGGGATTGGCTGGTGGTGCGTCACCTGGATTTGATCATGGCGGCCCCGGTCGAAGGGTGGATCAGGGCCGGGAGCGTCACGTTGAGCGGCGCGTGTGACGATCTGCCGGTGCGTTCCGTCCCCGACCTGCCGCCCGAATACGCGCAGTTGATGGCGATCCCGGTGCTGCCGGAGTCGCTCGATCCGCGCCTGGACGCCATCGCCGCGCGCGGGCGGGATGTGGGCCAGAATCCGCGCGCTTTTACCAAAGTGGGCGACTGTAACACCGCTTCGCCGTACTTTCTGGCCCCGTTCGACCAGGGCGCGTATGGGACGTATGACCTGGGGCCGTATGCGGCGTTACAACCGACGGTGGATTATTTCGCGGGGTGGTGGGCGCACGAGAGTCTGGCCGGGCAGGTCGGTCTGAATGCGCTGGCGATGCTCGATCCGCTGTTCGCCAACCCGCAACTGTGCGAATCCGGCGAGGGTCTGTTGGCGTGCGAGTACCGGCGCACACAGCCTGCCGCCGCCGTGATGATGTTCGGCCTCAACGATATGCTGAACCTGGACGCCGCGCAGTTTGAGAACGCCGTGCGCGAGATCGTGGA